>MIDV01000037.1:44284-50061 GCA_001830245.1 Lysobacterales bacterium RIFOXYA1_FULL_69_10
ACCGCCGTCAATCCATAGTCACGGTGGTAGTCCTCCAGGGAGGCGACCAGGCCGTCGTCCATGCGTTCGCGCTGCAGGCGCAACATCATCACCGCGTCGACGCCCTCGAGCGCCGCGTCGAGGTCATCGGAAACGTGACAACCTGCAAGCGTGCCGTCGTCATCGGGCAGCAGGGTTGACGGCCCGCACACCCGAAGCTCGCCCACGCCCAGCGCACGCAGCGCCTGCAGGTCCGAGCGCGCCACGCGCGAGTGCCTCACGTCGCCGACCATCAGCACCTTCAGCCGCGAGAAGTCCGGACCCTTGGCCTGGCGCAGCGTCAGCATGTCCAGCAGTCCCTGCGTCGGGTGCGCGCTGCGGCCGTCGCCGGCATTGACCAGGTGCGTGCCCGGACCGGCATGCGCCGCGAGCTCCGCGACCGCGCCGTCGACCTTGTGCCGGACGATGAAGCCACGCACGCCCATCGCCTCGATCGTACGCAGCGTATCGAGTGCGGTCTCACCCTTGCTGGTCGACGACGTGGACGCATCGAAGGTGAGCACGTCCGCGCCCAGCCGCTGCGCGGCCAATTGGAAGCTCAGGCGCGTGCGCGTGGAGGGCTCGAAGAACAGCGTGCACACGGCCGTGCCAACCAAGCGGTCGCGTGCGGCTTCGCCGTCGGCGAAGCCTTGCGCGCGATCCAGCAGCGACTCGATCGACGCGCGCGGCAGTCCGTCGAGGGTCAGCAGGTGGTCAAGAGCGTCAGCGTGGCCGGAAGCGTTCGCGGTCATCAGGGCAATGTCAGGAAGGAACGGGGTGCGTCACGGTACCGGGGAGGCGCCGGGCGCGAGCAACGTGGCGTCATCGGGTGCGGCCAGCCAGCGCTCGACGATCACCGCCGCGGCAACGGCGTCGAGTGCCTCGGCATCGCGCCGGCGCTTGCGGCCCTGCGCCCGCTCGGCGGCAAAGCGCTGCGCGGCCTCGACCGAACTCGACCGCTCGTCCACCAATGCGACGGGTAAGCCATAGCGCGCCTGCAATTCGCGCGCGAAGGCATGCGCGCGGGCCCGGATGGGCTGGTCACCGCCCTCCAGCGTCATCGGATCGCCGACGATCAGGCCGTCGGGTCGCCACTCCTTGTGGAGGCGGTCGATCAGCGCCCAGTCGGGGCCGTGCCCATGCACGTCCACCACCGCCAGTGCGCGCGCGCCGTGGCCGAACGCGCTTGCCACCGCGACGCCGATGCGGCGCGCCCCCACGTCGAAGCCCAGGACGGTGCCGTCGCGCTTGATGCCCGGGGTGCTCATGCGTGGCCGGCGTAGTCGGCCAGGTGCGCGAAGTCCACGCCGATGCGACCGGCGGCGGCCTCCCATCGGTGGTCCAGCGGCAGCGAGAACAGCAGCTCCGCATCGGCCGGCGCGGTCAGCCAGTCATTCTCGGTCAGTTCCTGTTCCAGCTGCCCCGCGCCCCAGCCGGCGCAGCCCAGCGCGACGATGGCCTGCGGCGGGCCGTCGCCCTGGGCCATCGATTCGAGGATGTCGCGCGAGGTGGTGAGGAACAGCGTCTCGGCGATCTGCAGCGTGGAATCCCAGCGCATGCCGCCGTCGTGCAGCACGAACCCGCGCTCCGGATGCACCGGCCCGCCGGCCAGCACCACCTGGCCGCGCATCTCCGCGTCGCCACCGTCCACACCCATCTGGCCGAGCACCTCCCCCAGCGTGTACTCGGAGGCGCGGTTGACGACAATGCCCATGGCGCCGTCGTCGTCGTGCTGGCAGATCAGGGCCACACTGCGGGCGAAGTTGCCGTCCTGCAGCGAGGGCAGCGCGATCAGCAACTGGTTGGCCAGCGGGGTGGCGGCGTGGGGCGTCGGGACGGAAGGCGCGGAGTCGGCGGACATGGCCGTGATTCTAGCGCGCCGGGCCGCTGGCGAAGGGCTCCGCGCCCGCGCGCATGGCATTGAATTCGCCCGCCCCGCCGGCCATGATGCCCGGCGGCCGATCTCGCTTCCGGGTGGATGCCGCATGTCATTGCCGGCGACCGAGAGCCCGATGCCCGAAACCGTCCGTCCCAATGCCTGGTCCCGATGGCGCATGCCCCTGCTGGTGGCATTGATCGTCGCGATCGTCGTCGGGCCGTTCATCGTCCTGAGCGACGCCATGGACCAGAGCCAGCAGGCGGCTGCGATCGAGGAGCACACCCGCGAGGTCGAGTCGACCGTGCTGGAGCTGCTCTACGACACGCGCGACCTGGAGGCTGCCGCCCTCGCCCTGGCGTCCGGCATCGACACCCCGACCTTGCGGGCACGCGTGGAGCGCGGACGCGACACGGTGCCCGCCGGGCTGACACGGTTGATCGAACTCACCCGCGATAACGCGGCCCAGCAATTGCGCATCGGGCGGCTGTCCACGCTGCTGGAGCAGCGGCTGCTGCTGGTCGAACGCCAGCTGCAGGTCGGCCCCGAGCAGGACGACGACGCCATCCAGAGCCTGATTGCCGGCCTGCCGATCCGGCAACTGGCAGACGAGATCGTGGCCGAGGAGCAGGCCCTGCTGGCAGACCGGGACACGCGGTCAACCCAGCTGCAGCAGCGCACCGAGCTGGTCGGCTGGCTGGCGATGCTGGCGCAGCTGGTCCTGCTGGGCATCGTGCTGTACCTGGCGCAGCGGCAGATTGGCGAGCGCCTGAACGCCGAGCGCGCCCAGCGCCGCGCCAGCGACCGTGCCCAGGCCGTGCTGCAGACCGTGCGCGAACCGATCGTGCTGGCCGATGCCGACCAGCGCGTGGTGATGTTCAACCCGGCGTTCGCCGAGGTCTATGGCCTCGACCAGGCGGCCATCGGCCAACCGCTGGCCTCCGTGGGCAACGGCGCCTGGAGCGACGTCGAGTTCGGCCAGCGCCTGCGCGACGTGCTCGTGCGCGGCCGCGAGATGTGGGACTTCGAGCGCGCGCAGACCACGGCGGATGGCGCCACCCGCACCGTGCTGATCAACGCACGGCGCATGCCATTGCCCGACAGCGACGACCATGTCGCGCTGATGACGGTCAGCGATGTCACTGCGCAGAAGGCTGCCGAGCAGCGTATCCACGAGCTCAATCGGCAGCTGGAAGGCAAGGTCGACCAGGTCTCGGACGTCAACCGCGAGCTGGAGGCGTTCAGCTATTCGGTCAGCCATGACCTGCGCGCGCCCCTGCGCCACATCGCCGGGTTCGCCGACAAACTGACCAAGCAGCTGGGCGAGGATGCCGACGAGAAGAGCCTCCACTACCTCGGGGTGATCTCGAGCTCCGCGCGCCGCATGTCGACCCTGATCGACGACCTGCTGGTGTATTCGCGCCTGGGCCGCAGCGCCATGCGCCTGCAGGCGGTGGACATGCAGTCGCTGCTATCGGAGACGCGCGCACTGCTGGACGCCAACGCGCAGTCCGAGCACCCCGACCTGCGCATCGACTGGCGCATCGCGCCGCTGCCGATGCTGGTGGCCGACGAGAACATGATGCGGCAGGTGTGGCTCAACCTGTTGGGCAACGCGGTCAAGTACAGCGCGCGGCGCGACGTGGCGGTCATCGAAGTCGGCCACGAGCGCAGCGACGACGGCAGCCACCTGTTCACCGTGCGCGACAACGGTGCCGGTTTCGACATGGCGTACGCGGGCAAGCTGTTCGGCGTGTTCCAGCGCATGCACAAGGCCAGCGACTTCGCCGGCACCGGCATCGGCCTGGCCAGCGTGCGCCGCGTGCTGTTGCGCCATGGCGGCCGCATCTGGGCCGAGTCCGCGCCCGACGCCGGCGCCACCTTCTTCTTTACCCTGCCCGCCACGCTGGACCGCCCCGACGCGGACGGCGCCACTCCCTCCATTTCCCGCGAGTCCACCCCATGAGCAAACTGCGCACCATCCTGCTGGCCGAAGACAGCCCCGCCGACGCCGAGATGGCGATCGACGCCCTGCGCGACGCCCACCTCGCCAACCCGATCGTGCACGTAGAGGACGGCGTGGAAGCGCTGGACTACCTCATGCGCACCGGCCGCTTCGCCGACCGCACCGACGAAGACCCGGCCGTGCTGCTGCTGGACATCAAGATGCCGCGCATGGACGGCCTCGAAGTGCTGCAGAAGCTGCGCGCCGACGAGAACCTCCGCCGCCTGCCGGTCGTGATCCTGTCGTCCTCGCGCGAGGAAAGCGACCTGGCGCGCAGCTGGGACCTGGGCGTGAATGCCTACGTCGTCAAGCCCGTCGACGTCGACCAGTTCTTCGACGCGGTCAAGGCGCTGGGCAAGTTCTGGGCGGTGTTCAACGAGATTCCCGAAGACTGAGCCATGCGCGACACCGGTGCCTCGACATTGCGGCTGGTGCTGGTCGAAGACTCGGCCGACGACGCCGACCTGACCCAGATCGAGCTGGCCGAAGCGGGTCTGGACGTGGCCTGCCGGCGGGTCGAGGACGAGGCCGGCCTGCGCGAGGCGTTGCAGGCGTTCCCGCCCGACGTCGTGGTGTCCGATTTGAACCTGCCCGGCTTTTCGGGCGAGCAGGCGTTGGCGCTGGTGCGCGCACTGGCGCCGGGCGTTCCCTTCGTCTACTTCTCCGGGCAATGGCCGCCGTCGGGCATGCAGCGTCCGGATGAAGACGGCGACGACGGCGAGCCGCGGCCGCTGGGCGCGGACGGCTACCTGCTCAAGACCCAGTGGCGGGAGCTGCCCGATCTGGTGAAACGGCTCGCCCGACGCGCGTGAGCGGCTACTGCGACATCGCGCCGGGCCATCCGCTGCACGGCCCCTACCACGACCATGAATATGGCGTGCCCCACCGCGACGAGTCCGTGCTGTTCGAGCGGCGGCTGCTGGAGATCAACCAGGCGGGCCTGAGCTGGGAGACGATGCTGCGCAAGCGCGAAGGCTTCCGCGCCGCCTACGGCGGGTTCGACGTCGACACCGTGGCCGCCTACGGCGAGGCCGACCGCGCGCGCCTGCTGGCCGATGCCGGCATCATCCGGAACCGCCTCAAGGTCGATGCTGCGATCCACAACGCGGGCATCATTCGCGGCCTGCGCGCCAGCCATGGTGGCTTCGCCAACTGGCTTGACGCGCACCTGGTGGACGGCGACGCGCCACGCGCCAAGGCCTCGTGGGTGCGCGTGTTCAAGCCGACCTTCCGCTTCACCGGCGGTGAGATCACCGGCGAGTTCCTGATGAGCCTGGGGATCTTGCCCGGCGCGCACCGCGACGATTGTCCCGCCGCGATCCGCATCGCGGCGCTGGATCCCCCGTGGATGCGGGCCCGAGATGGGCGCGCCTGAAAGCCACGCCAGCGGACTCGTCATTCCTGCGAACGCAGGAACCCAGTTACTCGGCTTTCGGGCACGGAAGCAATTACGGGGCGAACGTTCGAGATGGATCCCGGCCTTCGCCGGGATGACGATCCTGGGAGACGCCGGAAACCCGGGGGCGTTTCGCTAACCCGGGCTCCCGCCCGTCATTCCTGCGAACGCAGGAATCCAGAGACTCCGGCTTTCGGGCACCGAGCCAATAACGCGGCGAACGTCCGAGATGGATCCCGGCCTTCGCCGGGATGACGATCCTGGGAGACGCCGGAAACCCGGGGGCGTTTCGCTTACCCGGGCTCCCGCCCGGCATTCCTGTGAACGCAGGAATCCAGAGACTCCGGCTTTCGGGCACCGAGCCAATAGCGCGGCGAACGTTCGAGATGGATCCCGGCCTTCGCCGGGATGACGACCTTGGGAGAGCCGGAACCCGGGGGCGTTTCGCTTACCCGGGCGACGACGCATGTGGCCGTCCGGAG
>MIDV01000037.1:50095-53977 GCA_001830245.1 Lysobacterales bacterium RIFOXYA1_FULL_69_10
TGCCCCGCGGCCTGCTCCTGCTCGGTGGCGGCACGCACGTCGGCCACTTCAATGGCGAAGTGCAGCGTCTGCCCGGCCAGCGGGTGGTTGCCGTCGACGGTGACCTGCTCGTCGTCGACGCTGGCCACGCGCACCAGCACCGGGCCACGGTCGGTCTTGGCCTCGAACTGCATGCCCGGCTGGACGTTGTCCACGCCCTGGAACGCACTGCGCGGCACCGACTGCACCAGGCCGTCGTGGCGCGGGCCGTAGCCTTCGTCGGGGGCGACGTCGACCTTGAAGCTGTCGCCTGCCTTGCGGCCGGCCAGCGCCTTTTCCAGGCCCGGCACGATGTTGCCGGCGCCGTGCAGGTAGCTCAGCGGCTGCTGCTCGGGCGACTGGTCGATGACCTCGCCCGCGTCGTTGGTGAGGGTGTAGCGGATCGAAGCAACGCAGCGATCGGCGATCTCCATGGGAAACCTCCAGAGGTTGGTTTGGAATGGGGGGATGTGCCGGCAAACCCACGGCAGCGAACGATGTAGCCCGACCACCCTAGGGAAACCGGGCGGCAATGACAACCGCGCTGCTGCGCCGCAGACCGGTCACCCCAGCGGCGGCGAACCCCGAAATGCAGAGCGCCCGGGGGTGCCGGGCGCTCTGATCACTGCCTGAACCGCTGTCGTGTCGGCGCGACTCAGCGGGCCTCGGCCACTTCCACGCCGTCCATGCCCTGCGCCAGCGTGCGGGCGTCGCCGCCCTGGGCCAACTTGATGCGCAGGCGCACCTCGTTCTGGCTGTCGGCGTAGCGCAGCGCGTCCTCGTAGCTGATCTCGCCAGCCTGGTAGAGCTCGAACAGCGCCTGGTCGAAGGTCTTCATGCCCAGCTGCGTGGACTCCTTCATCACTTCCTTGAGCTTGTGGATCTCGCCGTCGCGGATGTAGTCCTGCACCAGCGGCGTGCCCAGCATGATTTCCATCGCGACGCGGCGCGCCTTGCCGTCAGGGGTCGGGATCAGCTGCTGCGCGACCACGCCCTTGAGGTTCAGCGACAGGTCCATCAGCAACTGGTTGCGACGGTCCTCGGGGAAGAAGTTGATGATGCGGTCCATCGCCTGGTTGGCGTTGTTGGCGTGCAGCGTGCACAACACCAGGTGGCCGGTCTCGGCGAACGCGATGGCGTGGTCCATGCCCTCGCGGGTGCGCACCTCGCCGATCATGATCACGTCAGGCGCCTGGCGCAGGGTGTTCTTGAGCGCGTTCTCCCAGGTGTCGGTGTCGATGCCGACCTCGCGCTGGGTGATGATGCAGCCCTCGTGCTTGTGCACGAACTCGATCGGGTCCTCGATCGTGATGATGTGGCCGGTCGAGTTCTGGTTGCGGTAGCCGATCATCGCCGCCAGCGAGGTGGACTTACCGGTACCCGTCGCGCCGACGAAGATGATGATGCCGCGCTTGGTCATCGCCAGCGTCTTGATGATCGGCGGCAAGCTCAGCTCTTCGACCGTCGGGATCTTGGTCTCGATCCGGCGCAGCACCATGCCCACCTGGTTGCGCTGGTAGAAGCAGCTCACGCGGAAGCGCCCCACCCCGGTCACGCCGATGGCGAAGTTGGACTCGTGGGTCTTCTCGAACTCCTCGCGCTGCTGCGGATTCATCACGTTGAGCACGAGGTCGCGGCTCTGCTGCGGCGTCAGCGGGTTCTGCGTGATCGGGCTGATCTTGCCGTTGACCTTCATCGACGGCGGCATGCCGGCGGTAATGAACAGGTCCGACGCCTTCTGGTGCGCCATCAGCTTGAGGAAGGAGGTGAAGTCGATGCTGCTGCCGGTGGTGGTGGCGCTGGTGTTCATGCGGATGCCTCCGTGAGGCGCTGGAGCCGTGTGCGGTTCAGGGCGCGCTGCGCCCGTGTTTCCGGCCCCTCCAGCGAGGGGCCGACGTCTACCGTCAATCGAACAGACGCTTGTCCTTGGCGTACTCGCGCGCCTGCTGGCGTGCGATCAGGCCGCGCTTGACCAGGTCCTGCAGGTGCTGGTCGAGCGTCATCATTCCGTACTGCTGGCCGGTCTGGATCGCCGAGTACATCTGCGCGACCTTGTCCTCGCGGATCAGGTTACGGATGGCCGGGATGCCGACCATGATTTCCCACGCCGCGGTGCGCCCGCCGCCGACCTTCTTGAGCAGCGCCTGGCTGATCACCGCGCGCAGGGACTCCGACAGCATCGAGCGCACCATCGGCTTCTCGCCGGCCGGGAACACGTCGATGATGCGGTCGATGGTCTTGGCGGCCGAGCTGGTGTGCAGCGTGCCGAACACCAGGTGGCCGGTTTCCGCGGCGGTCAGCGCCAGGCGGATCGTCTCCAAGTCGCGCAACTCGCCGACCAGGATGTAGTCCGGGTCCTCGCGCAGCGCCGAACGCAGGGCCTCATTGAAGCCGTGCGTGTCGCGGTGCACCTCGCGCTGGTTGATCAGGCACTTCTGCGAGGTGTGCACGAACTCGATCGGGTCCTCGACCGAGAGGATGTGCGCGTATTCGTTCTTGTTGACGTGGTCGAGCATGGCCGCCAGCGTCGTGGACTTGCCCGAACCGGTCGGGCCGGTCACCAGGATCAGGCCCTGCGGCTGGTCGATCAGCTCCTTGAAGATGCGCGGGCAGCCCAGGTCCTCGAGTGTCAGCACTTCCGAGGGAATCGTGCGTAACACCGCGCCGGCGCCGCGGTTCTGGTTGAACGCGTTGACGCGGAAGCGCGCCAGGCCGGGGATCTCGAACGAGAAGTCAACCTCGAGGAACTCCTCGTAATCGCGCCGCTGCTTGTCCGACATGATGTCGTAGACCAGCGCGTGCACCTGCTTGTGGTCCAGCGCCGGGATGTTGATCCGGCGGACGTCGCCGTCGACGCGGATCATGGGCGGCAGGCCGGCCGACAGGTGAAGGTCGGATGCTTTGTTCTTGACCGAAAACGCCAGAAGTTCGGCGATATCCATGCGTGCTCCCCCGCAACGCGAATGGCCCATGACAGGCCTTGAACTGGAACGGTACAACCCCTGCGCGGCAGTATAGCCCCGAGTCATCACCGCAAATCCAGCACTCCGAACCGGGAGCTTCCGACGTGTACGAACGCCGCCTGCACGAAGTCCTGCAACGCATTGATAACGCGGCCGGGGACGCCGGACGGCCAGTACCGCGCCTGTTGGCGGTGTCCAAGCGCCATAGTGGGACGGCAGTCGCGGAACTGGCCACGGCCTGGGCGCGGATGCACCCGTCGGCGACGGTAGCGCTGGGCGAGAACTACGTGCAGGAGGCGGTGGCCAAGCAGTCGGAACTGAATGGGCAAGCGGCCCTGCCGGCGATCGAGTGGCACCTGATCGGCCACCTGCAGTCGAACAAGGCGCGCGAGGCGGCCAGCGCCTTCGACTGGGTGCAGACCGTTGACCGCCTGCGGCTGGTGGACGCGCTGGCGCGGCATCGGCCACCGGATCGTCCGCCCTTGAATGTGCTGCTGCAGGTGAACATCGACGACGAGTCGAGTAAGCACGGCTGCGCACCCGACGCGGTGGCCGACTTGGCCGCGGCCGTCGCGGCCCACCCTTCGCTCCGCCTGCGCGGACTGATGGCCATCCCCACGCCGCACGACGACGTCGAATCCCGCCGACCGGCGTTTGCGCGGATGCACGCGCTGTTCGACGAATTGAAGGCGACACACCCCTCGCTGGACACGCTCTCGATGGGCATGAGCGACGACCTGGAAGTCGCCATCGCCGAGGGCGCGACGATGGTGCGCGTGGGGACGGCGTTGTTCGGTGCCAGGGGCTAGGGACTAGGGGCTGCCTGCTCGTTGTCTCCCCCAGCAAACGGAAGAACCTGATCTTCCAAGTCTTTGCCACACCAACGCGTACAAGCAGCTCC
>MIDV01000037.1:54024-57950 GCA_001830245.1 Lysobacterales bacterium RIFOXYA1_FULL_69_10
CCCCTTGACCCCCATCCCCTACACTGACCCGCCTCCCACCACCTTGAGGAGCGCCATGACCTCCGAGCCCAACGCCTCGCCCGCCCTGCCCACCGTCGCCTTCGTCGGCGGAGGCAACATGGCCCGCAGCCTGATCGGCGGCATGGTCGCGCGTGGCGCGGAGCCTTCGAACATCCGCGTCGCCGAACCGAATGACGCCACCCGCGAGGCGCTGCGCGCGGACTTCGGCGTGTCCGTTTTCCGCGAAGCGCATGAAGCCGCCGACGGCGCGGCGATCTGGGTGTTCGCGGTCAAGCCGCAGGTGATGCGCGTGGTCTGCAACGGCATGCAGGCGGTGGCCGGCGCGCACCCGCCGCTGGCGATCTCCGTCGCGGCCGGCATCACCAGCACGCAGATGAAGCACTGGCTGGGCGGATCGGCCGCGGTGGTGCGCAGCATGCCCAACACGCCGGCATTGCTGGGCGCGGGCGTGACCGGCCTGTTCGCCAGCCCCGAGGTGTCCGACGAGCAGCGCGCGCAGGCAGACGCGCTGCTGGGCGCAGTTGGCCAGACGGTGTGGATCGACGACGAGGCGCAGATGGATGCGGTGACCGCGGTGTCGGGCAGCGGGCCGGCGTACGTGTTCCTGCTGGCCGAGGCCATGCAGGCCGCCGGCGAGGCGCAGGGCCTGCCGGCGGATGCCGCGCGCACGCTGGCCACGCACACGCTGATGGGCGCGGCGCGGATGCTGGTCGAATCGGGCGAGCCCGCCGACGTCCTGCGCAAGCGCGTCACCTCGCCCGGCGGCACGACCCAGGCGGCGATCGAGACCTTCGAGTCCGGCGGCCTGCGCACGCTGGTCGATGACGCCGTCACCGCCGCCACCCGCCGCGGACGCGAGCTGTCCGCGGCCAACGACTGAGGTCCACATGCCCAACGTCCTGAAGCCTGCACACGGTGCCGCCGCACTGGCCCTGCTCCTCGCAATCGGCGCGACCGGCTGCGGCCGCGAACCCTCGGCGATGTCCGACGCAGCCGCTCCCGCCGGCAACGCGATGCAGGAGGCCACGGTCCGCAGCGGCGACGTCACCATCCGCGCCAGCGTCCTGCCGACCACGGCGATGTCCGAGGCGGTCGCCGCCCAGTACGGCATCCAGCGCGACCCGGGCAGCGTGATGCTGCTGGTCGGCGTGCGGCAGGGTCCGGACATGCAGGAGACCGCGGTCCCGGCCACGATCACGGCGACCGCCACTGACCTGCGCGGCGTGCGCCAACCGCTGGAGCTGCGCGAAGTCCGCAGCGGCGACCTGGTCGACTACGTGGGCATCGCCCGCGTGTCGCCGCCCGACACCTTGCGGTTCGACCTGGACATCCGGCGCGAGGGCGGTGCCACCAGCACGATGCAGTTCACGCGCGACATCTTTCCGCGCTGACGCGGTGCATGCCGGCCGCCTCGCTTACTTCAGCGAGGCACAGGCGGCGTCGCGCGGGAGGTCCGGGGCGGCCTCGAGCTCACCCGCGGTTTCCTGCAACCGCTCGCGCCACGGGCTGTCTCCGGTGAGCGCCGCCTGCGCACGCCGCAGGGTGTCCCTGGCCTCTTCGATGCACCCCAGCTCGCCCAGCACGCTCGCGTGGTTGTTGCCCAGCACCGCATCGCCGGGGGCGTGCTCCAGCCCGGCGCGGAAATGCCGCGCAGCCGCCACCCGGTCGCCTGACGCGTACGCCTGGTTGCCCAGTGCGAGGTGCACGCGAGGCTCGCGCGGCCATCGCCGCAACGCGGCCGCGTACGCCGGGGCGGCGGCCTCCGCGCCCGCGACGGCTTCGAAGTCGGCCACCGCGGTCAGGTAGGCGACGGGATCGGCGTGTGCAGGCAGCTGGCCGGGCTCGAGGCTGACCAGCCCCCACCGGCCCGCCCAGTCCCATGTCCTCAGGAAGCGCGGCGCGGGTGTCCGCAACCCCTGTTCGGTGCCGCTGTTGAGCACCAGCACGTTTTCGCTCCGGTCCACGCCGGTGACCACGGCGTAGTGCCATTTCGGCACCGTGCGCACCAGCAGGTTCTGGAGCACGAGCACCGGCCGCCCCGCGCCCAGCTCCGCCAGCAGCGCGCCGGTCGTCGGCTGGATCACGAACGGAATGCGGCCCGCCCGCCGGGTCGCGCCGACCAGTTCCAGTTGCAGGCTGCCCTGGCGGCCCGGCAGGTAGACCTGCGGGGCCAGCGCGTCCGGGTCGGCGGGCGTGCCGCTGGCGCCCAGGATCGTCGCCAGCGCGGCCGGGCCACACTGGTACTCCGTCTGCGGGTGGAACGGGATGCCGGGCAGCACGCCATCGACGACCGGCGCATCTGCCGGTGGCGATTCGAGCGTCCAGGCGGGGTTGACCGAGCACCCCGCACCCGCCAGCACGAACAGCGCGACGAGCGCGCGCGAAAAAAACCCCGGGCGCCAGGCCCGGGGTTGGGACGGCTGCCGCATCAGATGCGGTTGAAGATGTTGGTGACGCCGACCAGCTCAAGGATCAGCAGCACCACGAACACCACGCCAATTACCGCCAGTGCACTGCCGCCGGCCGGCAAGCGGTCCAGCTCGCCCTGCAACTGCATCAGTTCGGCGTCGCTGAGCGATGCGATGCGTGCGTCGGCGTCTGCCGGATTCACGCCCAGGCGCTCCATCGCATTGCGCACGTCCGCGCGCGCCAGGCTGTCACGCACCTGGGTTTCCTTCGCCGCACGCAACTCGGCCGACATCGCCTGCTGGGTGCTGATGACGCCGGCCTGTGCGGGCATGACCACCGTGGACAGGGCCAGCGTACCGATAAGGAACGGGGTGAAGATGTACTTGCGCAGCATGGTGGACTCCCTCGTCTTGGAGGGCGGTGGTATGCCACAGGAGACGTGAAGGCGGCCTTGCGATACGGGTCCAACCGGCATTCACGCCGCGCCGTGATCCCGGATACATGCGTCCCGCTGAATTTGACCGTGCACTCCCGGCGACGCAGGTCGATCGCTGCGTTCGCGATTACGTCGGGCGATCGGCGGGCTGCGCCCGACCGTCGTGGGACGACCAACGCTGGATGATGGCCGCGATCGCCGCCACGCCATCGGTCAGCGCGGCGGGTCCGGGCTGCAGGATCAGCGGGGACTTCACTTCGTGCAGCTCACCGTCGCGCACGGCGGGGATCGCGTCCCAGCCCGGACGCGCGGCGACCTTGCCGGGCTGGAACTTCTTGCCGCACCACGAGCCGATGATGATGTCCGGCGCGCGCCGCACCACTTCGTCGCCATCGGCCAGGATGCGCGCCCTGGCCAGCGGCTCGGCCGCGCGCTCCGGGAAGATGTCGTCGCCACCGGCGATGCGCACCAGCTCGGCCACCCACTGGATGCCGGTGATCAGCGGCTCGTCCCACTCCTCGAAGTAGACCTTGGGCCGTCGCGGAAGTCGCGCGGCGTCGGCGGCGATCGCGTCGAGCCCGCGCCGCAGTTCTTCGGCATATGCGTCAGCGCGTTCACCCGCGCCCACCAACGCGCCCAGGCGACGGATGTAGTCCAACGTGCCATCGACGCTGCGGTGGTTGCTGATCCAGACCTCCACGCCATGCCGGATGAGCTCGGCGGCGATATCGGCCTGGATGTCGGAAAAGCCGATGACGAAGTCGGGCCGCAGTTCGAGGATCTGCCCGATCTTCGCGCTGGTGAAGGCGCTGACCTTCGGCTTTTCCTTGCGCGCGCACGGCGGCCGCACGGTGAAGCCGCTGATGCCGACGATGCGGTCGGCCTCGCCCAGCGCGTACAGCGTCTCGGTGGGTTCCTCTGTAAGGCAGACGATGCGCCGCGGGCCGATGCTCACGGGTAGAGCATCCGCACCGACCATTCGCCCGCAAGGTCGGATTCGTACACGTGGCGCTCGTGCAGGCGGAACTGCGCGCCGTACCAGAACTCGATGCGCTCCGGC
>MIDV01000037.1:57959-75270 GCA_001830245.1 Lysobacterales bacterium RIFOXYA1_FULL_69_10
AGGCCGGTCCAGCGCGGGGGACGCGGCACGTCCCGGCCTTCGAACTCCTGCTCGACCTGCGCGATGCGCTCGGCGAAGCGCGACGGCGGGTCCAGCGTCTCGGACTGCTTGGATGCCCATGCGCCCACCTGGCTGCCGCGCGGGCGCGTGGCGAAGTAGGCGTCGGCCTCGTCGTCGGACACGATCTCCACCGCACCCTCGATGCGCACCTGCACGCCGCCTTCCACACGCGGCCAGTGGAACAGCAGGGCGGCGTGCGGGTTGGCCTGCAGCTCGCGACCCTTGCGCCCGTCCAGGTGGGTGTAGAAGACGAAGCCTCGCGCGTCGTGCGCCTTGAGCAGCACGGTGCGCGCCGACGGCCTCGCGTCCAGGCCGGCGGTGGCGACCACCATCGCGGTCGGGTCGGGCTCGCCGGCGGTGGCCGCTTCGGAGAACAGGCGGTCGAACGTGGCCAGCGCTTCGGCCAGCAGGGCGGGCGGTGCGGGATTGGTCGTCATCGCCCTATTGTGTGCGCATGTCCGCGCCCCCGCACCCCTCCACCGGTTACGCCCCCGCGTTCGTCCAGCGCATCGACGACTGGATGCGCCAGTCCGGCCACAGCACCCGCGCCCTGGCCGGCCTGCAGGGCACGGGCAAGTCGACGCTCGGGGCGCAGCTTGCGGTTCTGGCCCGTTCACGCGGCGAGCGCCTCGTGGTGCTCTCCATCGACGACTTCTACCTGGGCCGGCGCGAGCGCCTGCGCCTGGGGCGTACGGTGCATCCGTTGCTGGCCACGCGCGGGCCACCCGGCACACACGATGTCGCGCTGGCTTGCGAAGTGATCGACGACCTCGTCGCCGGTCGCGACACGCGCCTGCCGCGTTTCGACAAGATCGCCGACCGACGCCTGCCGCCGTCGCGCTGGCCACGGGTCACCGCCGACCGCGTGCTGCTGGAGGGCTGGTTCCTCAAGGTGCCGCCCCAAGCTCGCGCGCAGCTCGTCGAACCGCTCAATGCCCTGGAGCGACTGGACGACCCGGATGGCACGTGGCGCGCCTGGTGCAATCTCGCGCTCGCCGAGGACTACCCTGCCCTGTGGCAACGCCTGCCCTGGCTGCTGTTCCTGCAGGGCCCGGGGTTCGACACCGTGCCCACGTGGCGGTGGCAGCAGGAGCAGACGCTGCAGTCCGCCAATCCGGGACGCACCACAATGGCGCGCCCCCAGGTGATGCGCTTCGTGCAGTTCTTCGAGCGCGTGAGCCGGCACGCGCTGGCGACGCTGCCGGACATCGCGCAGCGAACTGTCCGCCTGGATGCATTGCGGCGGCCACTGGACTGAGCGGCCGCCGCATGGGATCAGTTGACGACGGGGGTCATTCGACGACGAACGTCACCCGCAGGTTGACGCGCCATTCGGTGATCGTGCCGTCCCCGGACGTGACCACCTTGGTTTCGCTGATCCACGCGCCCTGGATGTTCTTCACCGATTCGGCGCACTTCTTGAGTCCGGATTTCACCGCGTCCTCCACGCTCACCTTGGATGAGGCGGTAATCTCGATCACCTTTGCAACGGCCATGACTGACTCCTGCGAATGGCGGGCTTCCGCGCTGCGCGCTACGCCCGGGGACGTCCACCGTAGGTCCGCGCGCGTTAAGCGCATGCAGTCACGGCCTGTGGCGTGGCCCGCGCTGCGACTAGAATCGCCCGATGAATCCGGCGTCCAACCTGATCCTTGTCGGCCCCATGGGGGCGGGAAAATCCTGCATCGGCCGGCGGTTGGCCGAGCGCTTCGGCCTGCGGCTGGTGGATGCGGACCTGGAGATCGAACGGCGCACCGGCGCCCCGATCCCCACCATTTTCGAATGCGAAGGCGAGTCGGGCTTCCGCGCCCGTGAACGCGCGACGCTGGCCGAACTGCTACATGACGAAGGCATGGTGCTGGCCACCGGCGGCGGCGCCGTGCTGGACCCGCAGACGCGCGAAGCACTGCGCGGACGCGGCTTCGTAGTGCACCTGCACGTGACGCCCGACCAGCAGTTGCAGCGGCTGGCGCGCGACCGCAGCCGCCCGCTGCTGGCCCGTCCCGACCGCGAGGCCGTGCTGCACGAGCTGGCGCGGCTGCGCGAACCGCTGTACGCGCAGGTCGCCGACCTGCGTTTCGACACCGGCTGCCTGACCGCCGCGGCGGCGACCGAGCAACTGGCACAGCTGCTCGAGCGGCATTGGCACCGCACTGCGACGGCCACCCGAACGGGCACCGGCCAATGACGGCGGCGGACACCGGCCTGCGCGAGGTCGACGTCGCGGGCGATTCCACGTACCGCATCGCGATCGGACCCGGCCTGCTCGACGACGGCGCGCGATTGACGTCCGTCCTTCGCGGGCGACATGCGCTGATCGTCAGCGATGCCAATGTCGCACCGCTCTATGCCGACCGGCTGGAGTCGACGCTGCGAATCGCGCGCCCCGACCTGTCGATCGCCCGCTTCCAGCTGCCTGCCGGCGAGCACGAAAAAACCCTCGCGCGCTTTGGCGGATGCCTGGATGCCCTCGCCCGCCTCGGCGCCACCCGCGATGCCTGCGTGTTCGCGCTCGGCGGCGGCGTGGTCGGGGACCTCGCCGGCTTCGCCGCGGCGTGCTGGATGCGCGGCATCGACATCGTGCAGCTGCCCACCACGCTGCTGGCGATGGTGGATTCCTCGGTCGGCGGCAAGACCGCGGTCGACCTGCCCGCCGGCAAGAACCTGGTCGGCGCGTTCCACCCGCCGCGCGCCGTCATTGCCGACACCGCCACGCTGCGCACGCTGCCGGACCGCGAGCTGCGGGCCGGCCTGGCCGAAGTGATCAAGTACGGCGCGATCTTCGACGCCGGCTTCCTCGACTGGCTCGAGGCCAACCGCGGCGCGCTTCTTGATCGCGAAGACCAAGCATTGGCCGAGGCGATCGCACGCTCGTGCCGCTACAAGGCCGAGGTGGTGGCGCGCGACCCGTTCGAACGCGGCGAACGCGCGCTGCTCAATCTCGGCCATACCTTCGGTCATGCGATCGAGGCCGAACAGGGCTACGCCGGCAACGCCGACGGCCTGAACCACGGCGAAGCGGTCGCGGTCGGCATGGTGCTGGCCGCACGGCTGTCGGCGCGGCTCGGCCTGGCCCCGCTGGCGGACGCCGGGCGATTGCAGCGACTGCTGGCGGCGTTCGGGCTGCCGGTCGAAGTCCCCGCCGGCCTGTCGCCCGAGGCCCTGCTCGCGCGCATGCGCCTGGACAAGAAAGCCGCGGCCGATGGCCTGCGCTTCATCCTGTGGGACGGTGCCGGCCGGGCGCGGGTGGTGGCGGGCGTTGACGAAGCCGAGGTGCTCGCCGTGCTGGCCGCCCCCTCCGAGCCGTCGCACCTGTAGGAGCGGCTTCAGCCGCGAAGGACATCCGGCATCGGATCGCTGGCCCCGATTCCCCTGTAGGAGCGACGTAAGTCGCGATCCGTCGCGCCATCGGAGAACGTGGGTCGCGACTTACGTCTCTCCCACAACTCGTGCCCCAGGGGACGCGGCGACCGGGATCGCGGCTGAAGCCGCTCCTACAGGGGCAGCACCCGACGCACCCGGCGCATCCAGAGCAACGGCCGGCAACGCCCGTTCGCCCCCCACCCGCTACAATCCCCGCCCCATGCGCATGCTCCTGCAACAACGGCCCGACGGCCCCGAGGCCCCGCGCTTCGTGCAACTGATGCTGCAACCCGACCTGCTGGGCGGGTGGACGCTGGTGCGCGAGTCCGGGCAGATCGGCGGGCGCAGCCAGTTGCGGCGCGAGCAGTTCCTGGACCGCGACAGCGCATTCGCCGCGCTGGAGCAGGCCCGCGACTCGCAGATCAAGCGCGGGTTCCAGCTGATGTTCACCCAAGGCAGCGAAGCGCCGCGCTAGGCGCGCGCTGGCGCCACGCGTCACCCCAGATCCCGTGCCGGTCGACCGCCGGCCGTGCCCCGCACGACAGCTTTCGAGAGCCCCATGTCCAACACGCTGCACAACGACCGCTTCCTCCGCGCCCTCCGCCGCGAGCCCATCGACCGCACGCCCGTGTGGCTGATGCGCCAGGCCGGCCGCTACCTGCCGGAGTACCGCGCCACCCGCAAACAGGCCGGCAGCTTCATGGGGCTGGCCAAGAACCCGGAGCTGGCGTGCGAAGTCACGCTGCAGCCGCTGCGCCGCTACCCGCTGGATGCGGCGATCCTGTTCTCCGACATCCTGACCGTGCCCGACGCGATGGGCCTGGGGCTGTACTTCGTCGAAGGCGAGGGCCCGAAGTTCGAGCGCCCGGTACGCAACGCCGATGACATCGCGCGGCTGGCGGTGCCGGACATGGACGGTGAGTTGCGCTACGTGATGGACGCGGTGCGCACGATCCGCCGCGAGCTGGACGGGTCGGTACCGCTGATCGGGTTCTCCGGCAGCCCGTGGACGCTGGCCTGCTACATGGTCGAAGGCGGCGGCAGCAAGGACTTCGCGCGGGTGAAGTCGCTGGCAATGAACGACCCGGCCGCGATGCACAGGCTGCTGGAGGTCACCACCGACGCCGTGATCGCGTATCTGGATGCGCAGCGCCAGGCGGGCGCGCAGGCGATGCAGGTGTTCGACACCTGGGGCGGCGTGCTGTCGCCGTCGATGTACCGCGAGTTTTCGATGCGCTACCTGCAGCGCATCGCGCGCGAACTGCCGCGCGGCGAAGGCGACACGGCCGCGCCGCTGATCCTGTTCGGCAAGGGCAACGGCGCCTACGTCGAGGAGTTGTCCAACACCGGCGCGCAGGGTGTGGGCGTCGACTGGACGATCGACCTGGGCGAGGCCGCGCGCCGCGCCGGCGGGCGCGTCGCGATCCAGGGCAACCTCGACCCGGTCACGCTGTACGCCCGGCCCGATGCGATCCGCCGCGAAGTGGGCCGTGCGCTCGACAGCTACCGCGAAGGCAACGGCGGCTCGCTCGACGGCCACGTGTTCAATCTCGGCCACGGCATGTCGCCGGACATGGACCCCGACCACGTCGCGGTGCTGGTGGAGGCGGTGCACGAGCTGAGCGCGCGCTGAGGCAAGAAGAAGTAGCCCACCTCGTTGTAGGAGCGACGTAAGTCGCGACCGAACTGCGAGTCCGAGCGCCATCGCGACTCACGTCGCTCCTACGGCCGGCAGTGGGTACCGCGCAGACGGCTGCCGGTCGGCGGACGGCGTCGATGATCGAAGCCACCCCGGCCGCCGTCAGTTGCACGCCACCTCGTCACGCGAACGATCCGGCGCGGAGGATGGCCCACCGCCTTCCACGCCCTTGATGGCTCGCGCCAGCATGGCGCCGGTCACCGGCTTGCGCACGAAGCCGTCGAATCCTGCCTCCCGCGCATGCGGCTCGGCCTCCGGGTCGGCACGCGCGGTGATCGCAAGCAGCGGCCCCGCGTAGCCCTGCAGCCGCAACTGCCGTGCCAGCGCCAGCCCGTCCATGCCCGGCAGGTCGAGGTCCAGCAGCGCCAGTTGCGGTGGCGTGCGCGTCGCCTCCACGAGTGCTGCAAGGCCATGCGGTGCATGGCGCACGCGGTGGCCCTGCGCCTGCAGCAGGCCCGCCAGCACCTCGGCCACCGTCGGGTCGTCCTCGACCAGCAGGATGTCGCTGCCGCTCGCCCGACCGGCCACCGGTGGCTCCGGCTCGGGCAGCACCGCGCGCGGTGTCCGTGGCAATGGCAGCTCGACGATGAAACGGCTGCCGCGACCCAGCGTGCTCTCCACATGGATGGAGCCACCCATCGCTGCGGCCAGCTCCTGGCTGATCGCCAGCCCCAGGCCGCTGCCGCCATACCGCCGCTGCGTCGCCTCGCCGTCGGCCTGCGAGAAGCGCTGGAACAGGCGCGCCTGTTGCGCGGGGTCCAGGCCGGGCCCGGTATCGGTGACGGTGAACCGCACCCCGTCGCCGGCGGCCTGCACCCGCAGGGCCACGTGGCCACGCTCGGTGAACTTGATCGCATTGCCCAGCAGGTTGAGCAGGATCTGGCAGACCCGCTTGGCATCGCCCGCCACCACTAGGGGGACGTCCGCGTCCACGTCGATGCGCAGCGCCAGCCCGCGTTGCCGGGCCAGCGGCGCCATCAGCGCCTCGGCCTCGCGCACCAGGTCGTGCAGGCGGAACGGACGTGGGTCGAGTTCCATCCGGCCCGCTTCGATCCGCGCCAGGTCGAGCGCGTCGTTCACCAGCCGCAACAGGTGCTCGCCGGCCTGGCGGATCGAGCGCACCTGCGCCTGCTGTCGCGCGTCCAGCGGCGTGTCCAGCAGCAACTCGCTCATGCCCAGCACGCCCGTCATCGGCGTGCGCACTTCGTGCCCGAGCGTGGCGAGGAACCGGCTCTTGGCCTCGGAGGCACGCTGCGCGACCTGGCGCTCGTGCTCGGCACGCTGCCAGGCCAGCCGTCGACGCTGGCGCTGCCGGTAGCCGGTCCACGCCATCCACGCCAGCGCGCCGACCAGCAGCACCGCCACCGTCCGCGCGGCCGACGTGCGCCACCACGGCGGCTGGATGCGGAACCGCACGTGCCGGGTCGCCGAGCGGTTGCCGTGCGCGTCGATGCCACGCGCATGCAGCGTGTACTCGCCCGGCGCCAGTCCCGCCAGGACGCGATCGGCACCCTGCCCGTGCGCCAGCCAGTGCGTGTCGTACCCGTCCAGCCGGGTTTCGTAACGGTTGCCGGCAGGCGCATCGAACGCCAGCAGCCGCAGCTGCACCCGCAGCTCGCGCGTGCCCGGCGCCAGCGTCCAGACGCCGTCTCCATCCGACCGCGGCGCGGCGCGCCATTCGCCGGCGTGGCGCGTGTCCAGGCCGTGGATCCGCAGCGGCGGGACGACCGGCGCTGGCTCCGGCTGGCGGGTGTCGACGCGGATGACGGCACCGTCGGCGGTCGCGGCCAGCAGCCGGCCGCCGCCATCGAGCGCCAGCGCGCGCTTCACGAACTCCTGGCTCGACAGCCCGTCATGCAAACCGAAATGCCGAACCTGCCGGCGCGCCGGGTCCCACCGGTACAGGCCGCGCGCGCTCGAAAGCCAGACGCGGCCCTGCCCGTCGACCTGCAGGCCCGAGCCCTCGACCGCGGGGATGCCGGCGTCGACCCCGAGGCGCTGCGTCTGCCGCCAGCCGTGCAAGGTCCGTTCGAAACGTTGCAGGCCGTGCAGCCGCTGCAGCCAGAGCGCGCCCCCGGGTTCGAAGGCGAATGCGAAAACGCGGTCCCCCGCGGGAAGGCCGGGGTCCTGCTCGAAGCGGGCACGCGCCGGGTGCCACCGGCGCAGGCCGCGCGCGTCCGCCAGCCACAGGTTGCCTGCGGGGTCGAAGCGCATCGCTTCGATGTCGGCCCCTTCGATGCCGTGCGACCCCGCCGGCACGGTGCGCAGCACGCGACCCGTGTTGTCGCGATGCTGCAGGCCGGCGCCGGCGAACGCCGCCCACAACGTGCCATTTGGTGCGCGGGCCATCTGCACCAGCGCGCCGTCCAATGGCGCATCGGCATCGCCCAGCCGCCAGCGACGCACCATGCCCGTTCGCGGGTCCAGTCTCGCCAGGCCGGAGCGCTGGCCCAGCCAGAGGCTGCCGTCGTCCCCCAGCGCGGCTGACATGGGCTGTACGCCCTCCAGTGCCTTGCGCGTCACAGCGTCCAGCGGTTCGACCTGCCCGTCGGGATCCAGCCGGTCGATGCCGCCAGCGTGGCCGATCAACCACGCGCCATCGCCGTCGGGCACCACTGCGCGGTACAGCGCATCCGACAGCGCGCCCTCGTCCCGGGCATACCGCGCGATGCGCCGCCAGCCCGGGCGCAAGTAGCCCAGCCCACTGCCCGCCACCGGCACCCACAGCCCGCCGCGATCCTGCGGCAACAGCTGGAACACCGGCCGCACCGGCCCATGCGTGTCCAGAGGCGTCGGCTCGGGAACGCCGCCGGACGCCCGTCGCCACAGCTGCCGTGCAGCCGCGATCCACTGGCCGCCCTCGCCGTCGTCCACCACGTCGAACACGCCGTTGGGCGCGGCGAACATCGGGGACCACGCCGGCGTGTGCCACCGGCCCGCTGCGTCGCGATGGAACACGCCGGTCGCCGTGCCGACCCACAGCCCGTCGCCCAGCGCACTGACCGAATACACCACCGGGGTGGGCGACGGTCCGGGCAGGGGCACGCGTTCGAAATCGCGACCCGTCCAGTAGGCCAGTCCGCGCGTGGTCGCGACCCACAGTCGTCCATCGGCATCGGGCTCCAGCGCGAGCACCGTGTCGGCCGGCAGGCTGCGCGTGTCGCCTTCGCGCGGGACGTGGCGGCTGATGCGGCCGGCCCCCGACAGGCGGTGCAGCCCACCGGTGTAGGTGCCGAACCACAACGCGTCGCCGTGGCTGGCCAGCGCCCAGACCTCGTCGCTGCCCATCGCCGCGTGCGTCGTCCGGCGGTAGTGCGTGAACGCGTGCCGCTCGCGATCGAGCATGCTCAGACCGCGACCTTCCACGGCCACCCAGATGCGGTCCTGGCGGTCGACGTGGACGGCGGTGACGTAATTGCCCGGCAGCGAACCGGCCGCATCGGGGTCGTGCCGCCATGTGCGGACCTCGACCCCGTCGTAGCGCGCCAGTCCGTCGCTGGTCGCCAGCCACAGGTAGCCGTCGCGGTCGCGGGCCAGGCCGTTGACGTTGCTCGAGGGCAACCCGTCAGCCACGCCGACCATGCGAAGGCGGGGCGTTTCCGGACCGGCGGCCCGCGCCAGGGGGACGGCTGTAAAGACCAGCACGGCCAGGGCCATGCGCCAGGCCAGCGTGCGCACGCGGCGCCGGCGGGAACTGCATCGGGAGTCGCTTCGCATACCCGCTCCGTGGGTGTGGGGCGCGGCGGTGCCGCGCGCATCGGCGTCCTGCCGTTGCGGAGCGATAGCCTCGGGGATCGCGCGGCCGGCTGCAACCCGCCCCACCACTGCGGTGCGACGAACCGTTGCAGCGGGCGTGCACGGCCCATGGGTACGGGCCTAGTATCGTGGGCCGCGACGACCCGCCCGGTTCGAGAAGCCCGATGCGTCCATCGCCCCGCCCCGCCCTGATCGTCCTCCTTGCCGCACTGGCGACGCCCGCCCACGCGGACGGACCCGAGCCCTACGCAATCGACCCGGTGCACACGCGCGTGATGTTCGCCGTGGGGCATGCCGGCTTCTCCAAGGCGCTGGGCACCGTGTCGGGCAGCACCGGTGCGCTGCTGTTCGACCCGGAGGACTGGACGGCCGCACGCCTGGACGTGCGCGTGCCGATGGCGGCGATCGACCTGGGCGACGAGGGCTGGAACCGCGCCACGCTGGCGCGCAACCTGCTCGATGCCGAACGGCACCCGGAGGCACGCTTCGTCTCCACCGATGTCACCCCCATCGACGACGACAGCGCGCGCGCCTGTGGCCAGCTGACCCTGCGCGACGTCACCCGCCCGCTGTGCATGGACGTCACGCTCAACGCGCTCAAGCGCCACCCGATGCCGCCGTTCCGCCGCACCGCCGGGTTTTCGGCCACCGCCACCCTCAGCCGCGCCGACTACGGCATCACCGCATGGAAGTCGGTGATCGGCGACGAGGTGGAACTGCGCATCGAAGCAGAGGCGGTGCGCGACAACGATGCGATGGCCGTGTTCGAACAAACCGCGCCACCTCCAGGTGCCTCGATCGAGGCCCCGCCCGCTGCTGACGCGCCCGCTACTGCCGGACCCGATATCTCCGGCGACGAGACCGAATCGCGCTCCGACACCCCACCCGACCCCGCCGAGCCCACGCCATGACCCTGAAGAACACCGACCAGCGCTGGGGCGCCGTCAGCCAGTTGCTGCACTGGACCGTGGTGCTGCTGATCGTCGGCCTGGCAACCGTGGGCCTGCTGATGACGGAGATGCCCAACACGCCGCGCAAGATCGAGATCTATGCGCTGCACAAGTCGTTCGGGTTGACGGTGCTGGCACTGGCCGCCATCCGGCTGGCCTGGCGACTCTATGCAGGAACGCCCGCGCCCGTGTCCGGCACGCCGCGCTGGCAGGCGCGCATCGCCTCGCTCACCCATGCCCTGCTGTACGTGGTGCTGTTCGCCATGCCGCTGACCGGCTGGCTGTTCAATTCCGCCGCCGGCTACCCGTTGCAGTTCTTCGGCCTCTTCAACCTGCCGGCGCTGACCGGAAGCGACGAGGCGTTGCGCGAGACCGCGCTGTCGCTGCACCAGGCCGGCTTCTGGGTGCTGCTGTCGCTGGTGGTGCTACATGCAGGTGCCGCGTTCTACCATCACCTGTTCCTGGAAGACGCGACCCTGCGGCGGATGCTGCCGGGCCGCCGCCCGCCGTCGGCCTGACCCGGAGTTGCCCATGACATCCACCCAACGCGCCCACGCATTCGCACTCTCCGCACTGGCGCTGATCGCCGCCCCGCTGGCAAACGCCGCCGACTACGTTCAGGCACCCGGCTCGGTGCTGACGTTCGCCACCGAATACCAAGGCGAAGTCTTCGTCGGGCGCTTCCCGACCTTCGAGACGCGCATCAGCTTCGACCCGGCGCAGCCGCAAGCCGGCACGCTGGACGTCACCATCGGGCTGGCAGGCGCGGACACCGTCAACATCGAGCGCGACGAGACGCTGCAGGGCGTGGACTTCTTCAACGTCGCCCGCTTCCCGCAGGCCCGCTACACCGCGCGCGGCTTCCGCAAACTCGACGGCAACCGCTACGCGGCCGACGGCACACTGGAGCTGCGCGGCGTCAGCAAGCCGGTCACGCTGACCTTCGAATGGACGCCCGGCGCACGCCCGGTGCTGGCCGGCAAGGCCAGCGTGTCGCGGCTGGCGCACAACGTCGGCGGCGGCGACTGGGCCGACACCGAACTGCTGCCCGACGCCGTCGCCATCAGCACCCGCGTCAACCTGCAACCCGCGAAGTAACCGCTCCCATTCCTGTAGGAGCGGCTTCAGCCGCGATGCCTCTCGCGCGTTCCCGCACCGGCCGTCGCGGGCCAGTCCAACCGCCGTATGTGCCCCTCCCTTTGTAGGAGCGACGTCAGTCGCGACCCCGCAGAGACCTGAAACGGGAAAAGCTCGCGACTCACGCCGCTCCTACAACGAAGCGGGACTCCGCCGACCCCGCGCAGGCCGCTCAACCCCCCAGAAACCCCCGCAACCGCGCCACATCGAACGGCCAGTCCAGCTCCACCTCGCGCCCCACGTCACGCAGCACCGGCACCCGCACGCCGTAGCGCGCCTCCAGCACGTCATCGTCATCGATGAACACGCTTTCGAACTCCGGCACGCGTGCCGCCGCCAGCACCTCGAGCGCGAGGTCGCACAGGTGGCAGTCGTCGCGCTGGAACAGCACCAGGCGCGGCGGCGGAACGGCGGCGGGATCGGTCACGGGACGGGCTCTCGATGCGCGTGCGTACGGCGGGGGCGTCGGCACGGGCGCGTAGAATAACGATCGCAGCGGCGCCCAGCCGCACCCCAACCGCCGCACCCGGAGCACCGCGTGGCCGTCAGCGTTTTCGACCTCTACAAGATCGGCATCGGGCCGAGTTCCTCGCACACCGTCGGGCCGATGCGCGCGGCGGCGCGCTTCGTCGAGCGCTGGCTGGTCGACAACGGCGACCTGCAGCGCACCGCCCGCGTGCGCGCGGAAGTGTTCGGGTCGCTGGCTCTGACCGGGCGCGGCCACGGCACCGACAAGGCGGTGCTGATGGGGCTGGAGGGCCACTGGCCCAACAGGATCGACCCCGACGTGATTCCCGAGGCGCTGGCGCGCATCCGCGCCGAGAAGCGCATCCGCCTGCACGGCGGGCATGAGATCGGCTTCGACGAGAAGCACGACCTCATCATGAACAAGCGCCAGAAGCTGCCGTTCCACACCAACGGCATGCGTTTCACCGCGTACGACTCCGCTGGCGAAGTGATCGCCACGCGCGACTACTACTCGGTTGGCGGCGGTTTCGTGGTCAACGAGGACGAAGCGGCCGAAGACCGCATCGTGGCCGATACCACGCAGGTGCCCTATCCGTTCAACTCCGGCGATGAGCTGATCGCCGCGGCCAATGCGAACGGCATCACCATCGCGCAATTGATGTACGCCAACGAACAGGTCTGGCGCAGCCGAGAAGACATCGACGCGGGCTTGGTCGAAATCTGGGAAGCGATGCAGTCGTGCGTCGAGCGCGGCATCCGATCAGGCGGCACGCTGCCCGGCGGCCTGCACGTCACCCGCCGCGCTCCGCTGCTGCATGCCGAACTGGAAGCGCGCCCGGAAGCAGCGGCCGAAGACCCTTTGACGATGCTGGACTGGGTCAACCTGTTCGCGCTGGCCGTCAACGAGGAAAACGCCGCCGGCGGACGCGTGGTCACCGCGCCGACCAACGGCGCGGCCGGGATCATCCCGTCGGTGCTGCACTACTACGACCGCTTCGTGCCCGGCTCCACGCTGCAGGGCGTGCGCGACTTCCTGATGACCGCCGCGGCGGTGGGCATCCTCTACAAGGAGAACGCCTCGATCTCCGGCGCCGAGGTCGGCTGCCAGGGCGAGGTCGGCGTCGCCTGCTCGATGGCCGCCGCCGGCCTGACCGCCGCGATCGGCGGCAGCCCGTCGCGCGTGGAGAACGCCGCCGAGATCGGCATGGAGCACAACCTCGGCCTGACGTGCGACCCCATCGGCGGCCTGGTGCAGATCCCGTGCATCGAGCGCAACGCCATGGGCGCGGTCAAGGCCATCAACGCCAGCCGCATGGCGATGCGCGGCGACGGCAAGCACAAGGTGTCGCTCGACAAGGTCATCAAGACCATGCGCGACACCGGCAACGACATGAAGGACAAGTACAAGGAAACGAGTCGTGGTGGGTTGGCGGTGAATGTGATCGAGTGCTAAAGCACTCCCTGAGCGTTTTCGGAGTCACTTAGTTGACTGACAAAAGACCGCTGTCGTTTGAGCAATCCCAAGCTTGGGGTGTCCTCGAACTAGCGACTACCCACATCACAGAGGAAGTCACCAAGCGTTCTGCTTGGTTGCTGACGGCAGTCGGCGCGTCACTAACACTCGTTGTTTCTAATGCTTCATCCGTCTCTGTACTAATTGTCAGTGGGAGTTTCCGGACGGCGCTGGCTCTGCTTACAGCCTCCATGCTGTGTGGTCTCGCAGTTCAAGTGCTCGGAAGTGGCGCCAAGAATTCGTTGATCATCGCTCGCGCCATGATTCACATCGCATCTGAACCACATGACTCGGAAGCGTTTCTGAAATCGATGATGCGCGGCCTGAGCTGGCCATTTCGACTGAGTGCGCAGTGGCGAGCCAAACGCCCCAATCCGGCGGGGTTTATGTCGCTCATCTATCTTCCTGCGAGGACTTCGCAGCGCCAGTCAGTGTGGAGCTTCTTTCAGCTCGGGTTTGCCATTTCCGCAGTTTTTGTGATCGCGCTCGGAGTAAAGGTCTAGCTGGGCTACCTATGTAGCTTCAGCTTCGTAGTGCGGACGCTGCTTACTGATCGACTTAGTGAGGATCTCGCATGACACTCAATCGCGTGGTCCCCATGCAACCCGTCAGCAACCTGACGACCAGCATTTCTTTCTACGAAAAGCTCGGCTTCACCGTCGAGGAACGAAACGATGGCTGGGGCTGGGCGCGGCTGCGGTGTGGGAACTGCGAGCTGATGCTCGACACCTCGATCAACCTGCATGCCGGCAACCCGCGGATCGCGGTGCTGTACCTGTATCCCGATGACGTGCAGGCGTTCCATCGGGCTGCGCGCGGGAACGGACTGGTCGTGCCGGAGTTGGAGTCGACCTTCTACGGGATGACCGAATTCCGGCTGGACGACCCGGATGGCAACCGGCTCTGGGTCGGACAGGCGCGCGGCGGCGGCTGACGACACACCGGCATTGGCGGTTCCTTCTCCTCCTCGGGAGAAAAGCTTGCCGCGGAATTGATCCGGGCTGCACGAGGCGAATGAGGGTTTGGCGAATCCGGGCAGGTGGCCGACTCCGCCGGCTGACACGCTGCGTTGCTTTTCGAGTATCTGCTGCTCCGCCGGACCCTCACCCCAACCCCTCTCCCGCGGGGAGAGGGGCTCATCAGCGAAACCCATTGTTGGCAAGGTCGGGCACGCCACCAAGCCGTCATCCGAAGAGGCACAACTCTTGCCTTGATCAGGCAAAGCCCTGTCCGGAACGCCCGTGCCCGTTGCCCGATCGATTCGCGTCTCCCTCGCCGTCTCCATTGCAACCCTGCTCGCCTGGGCGCTGCCCGCCAACGCCCTGCAGCCCGACAAGGCGCTCCACCACTACGTGCGCAGCACGTGGTCGATCGAGGAAGGCCTGCCGCAGATCAGCGCGCTGGCCATAGCGCAGGACCGGCGCGGCTACCTGTGGGTGGGCACGCAGTCCGGGCTGGCGCGGTTCGACGGGGTGCGATTCGAAACGTTCACTAGCGACGACACGCCGGCGCTGCCGGGCATCTGGGTGCGCGCCCTGCACGCTGGCCGCGATGGCCGGTTGTGGATCGGCACCTACCAGGGTCTGGCCATGCACGACGGCCGCGCGTTCCACACCGTGGCCGCGGCCGACACCGGGCGCTGGCCGTCGCTCGACATCCATGCCGTGGCCGAGGATGCGCAGGGCCAGGTCTGGGCCGCGACGCAGGCGGGCGTGTTCGAGGTCCGTGGCGACGCGTTGCACCATGTCGCCGGCAGCCCGGCACCTGCGCTGTCGCTGGCGTGGTCGGACGGACGCTGGGCGGTGGGCAGCCGTGGCGCGGTGCATTACCCGGGGGCCGCCGGCTGGCATCGCGAACCCTTGCCTGCACCGGCCAGTGACGCACCGGTCCATCGGCTGGCGCACGCGCACGGCCGCGTGTGGGCGGCGACTGCAGCCGGGCTGTTCGTGCAGGCGCGCAACACCTTTGCGCCGGCGGACGTGCCGGGGCTGCGCGGCGTGCCGGTCGACCTGCTGCTGGCCGACGGCGACGGCAATCTGTGGGCCGGCGGCGATGTCGGCCTGGCGCGCATCCGCCGCGATGGCCTGGCGGAGTTCGTGCCGTCCGATGGCCCGGGCGGAATCCCCGGCCTGCGCGTCGGGCTCGAAGACCGGGAAGGCAACCTGTGGCTGGGCAGCCAGTGGGAAGGCCTCACGCGACTGCGCGATGGCTGGACCCGCCGCTACGGCACGGCCGAAGGCCTGCCCGACCCCATCGTCTGGTCGGTGGCCCCCGACCCCGACGGCCGCCGCATCTGGGTCGGCCTGAACGACGGCGTCAGCGTCTTCGAAGACGGCCGTTTCCGTACCGTCGCCACCGGCGACGCCCTACCCCACCCGCAGGGCTACAACCTGCTGGCCGAAGCCGATCGCCTGTGGATCGGCACGCGCCGCGGGCTGGCGGTGATCGACCATGCAGGGCCCGACGCCGGACGCGTGCGACAACCGGTGTGGGCCGGCGAACTGGCGGGCCGGCAGGTCAACGGGCTGGTGCGCGACGCGCAGGGGCATCTGTGGATCGCCACCGGTGACGGCCTGTTCGAACACGACGGCCGCACGCTGCGGCAATGGACGGCCGAGGACGGGCTCGACGATGCCCGCGTGCGCTTCGTCCTGCCCGATGGCCCGCGCGGTTTGCTGGTCGGCAGCCAGAGCGGCGTGTTCGCATTCGACGGCGCGCGCTTCACGCGTCGCACCGGCCTCACCGACGGGCTGGACATCACCGCCATGCAGCGCCTGTCCGATGGCCGGCTGGTGGTCGGCGCGCTGTCGGAAGCGGTGTACTTCGAACACGACGGTCGCTGGCACCGGCTGAGTGCCGATGAGGGCATGCCGTCGAACTCCCCGTTCGCGCTGGTGGAGCACGACGGCGACTTGTGGGTGCCGGGCATCCGCGGCATCGCGCGCGTTCCGGTGGAGGACCTGGCGGCGCTGGCGGAGGGTCGCATCGATCGCGTGCGCGGCCAGATGGTGCTCAACGAGCGCGGCGACCCGATGGCCGGCCAGCAGGGCTACTGCTGCAACGGGGCCGGCACGTCGAAGGGCTTCCTGCGCGATGAAACGCTGTGGCTGCCGACGCGCGATGGCGTGGTGGCGTTCGACACCGCCGCGATCCGGCCCAACACCGTGGCGCCGTCGATGGCGATCGAACGGGTGATGGCGCAGGGCCGATGGCAGGCGGCGCATGCGCTGGCCGACAGCGAGCTGCCGGCCGCCGCGCGCGACCTCACGTTCGACTTCACCGTGCTCAGCTTCCAGGACCCGCGCAGCAACAGCGTCGAGTACCGACTGGTCGGGTACGACGCGGACTGGCAACCGGCCGCACTCACCAACCGCAGCGCGCGCTACACCAACCTGCCGCCGGGCGACTACGCGTTCGAGGTGCGGGGACGCAACAACACCGGCATGGCCAGCGAGGCGCCGGCGCGGCTGGCGTTCTCCATCCGCCCGTTGCTGCACGAGACGCGTGCGTTCGCGATCACGCTGGCGGTACTCGCGCTGGCGCTGCTGGCGCTGGGCATCCATTACCTGCAGGGCCGCCACCGCCGGCAACGGCTCGCGCTGGAGGCGGTGGTACAGCAGCGTACCGAGGCACTGGCTGCGGCCAACGACCGCCTGCGCGAAGCCAGCCAGACTGACCCGCTGACCGGCCTGCGCAACCGCCGCTACATGGCCAGCCAGATCCCGGCCGACCTGTCGTACTACGACCGCCAGATCCGCAAGGGGCCCGACCAGGGCAAGGTGATGGTGTTCGCACTGGTGGACATCGACCACTTCAAGGCGATCAACGACACCCACGGCCACCGCGCCGGCGACCTGGTGCTGCAGCAGTTCGCGCAGATCCTGCGCGGACTGGTGCGCAGCGGCGATTACGTGGTGCGCTGGGGTGGCGAGGAGTTCCTGCTGGTGTTCCGGCCGATGCCGGCCCCGCAGGTGGCGCTGATGGGCGAGCGAGTGCGGGCCGCGGTCGCCTCGCATGCCTTCGACCTGGGCAATGGCCAGAGCCAGCACCTGACGTGTTCGATCGGCCTGGCGGAGTACCCGCTTTTCACCGGCCGCCGCGACGAGGCCGGCTGGGAAACGCTCGTGGAACTGGCCGACCAGGCGCTCTACTTCGTCAAGACCCGCGGCCGCGATGGCTGGGCGGCGTTCCGCCCCACCGCGACCACGCCGACCGACGACCTGCTGCGTGCCATGCAGGCAGGGCCGGAGGTGCTTCTGGCGGATGGGCGGCTGTCGATGGTGGGCTCGGTGTCGGTCGCGGCGGGACGCGACGCCACGCCGTCGCCCGCGGATGTCCACTGAAGCGGTCGCGCAAACGCGCTTT
>MIDV01000037.1:75278-80663 GCA_001830245.1 Lysobacterales bacterium RIFOXYA1_FULL_69_10
GAGGCGATGTCCGTCATGCGGCAATCGGGTGACACGGTGTAACGGGCAGGTCATGGCAGGTGCCTAGGGTGCGTTTGCGCGCGGTGGGGAACCGCGCGCGTCCTTCCGCCACCGCGAGGCCCCCATGCACCGTCTTCTCTCCGACCGCCGCCGGCACGTGCTGGCCTGCGCGGTTGCCGCAGCGCTGCCGCTTGCCGCCGCCCTGCCCGCCCATGCCGCGACCGTCACCGGACGCATCATCGACGCGGACAGCCGCTTCGGTTTCGAAGGCGCCACGGTGCGCGTACTGGAGGCCAATCGCAGCGCCGTCAGCGGCGACGATGGCGGCTTCCGCCTCGCCGGCCTGCCCGCGGGCCGGTACACGCTGCAGGTCCAGTACGTGGGTGCGGCGCCGGTGCAGCAGGCCATCCAGGTGGGCGAGCCGGTGGCTGCCATCGGCGACATCGCATTGACCGGCGCGGCCGGCGGCGACGCGACCACGCTCGGCAGCGTGCTGGTGATCGGCCAGGCCGCCGGCCAGGCCGCGGCCATCAACCAGCAGCGCTCGGCCGACACCATCACCAACGTCATCTCTTCCGATGCGATCGGCCAGTTCCCCGACCAGAACGTGGCCGAATCCCTGCAACGCGTGCCGGGCATCTCGCTGCAACGCGACCAGGGCGAAGGCCGCTTCGTGGTGATCCGCGGCGTCTCGGCGGCGCTCAACTCCACCACCATCAACGGCGTGCGCGTCGCCGCGCCCGAGGCCGACTCGCGCCAGGTCAACCTGGACGTGATCGCGTCCGACCTGCTCGAGACCATCGTCGTCACCAAGTCGGTCACGCCCGACATGGATGCCGACACCATCGGCGGCAACGTCGAGATCCGCAGCGTGACCGCGTTCGACCGCGGCGGCCGCAGCTACACGCTGCGCGCGGAAGGCAGCTACAACGAGCTTCGCGACACGACCAGCCCGAAGCTGTCCGGGACCTACACCGACCTGTTCTCCGTCGGCGGGCAGGACACCCTCGGCGTGGCGGCATCGCTGAGCTGGTTCGAGCGCGACCTGGCGTCCGACGGCATCGAAGGCGCAGGCTGGCCGATGACGGAAGGCCCGGACGGAACGGAACTCCCCGCACTGGAGGAAGGCGAGCAGCGCGACTACGTGCTCACCCGCGAGCGCCTCAGCGCCGCGCTGAACTTCGACTACCGCCCCGCCGACGGGCACGAGTACTACCTGCGCACGCTGTTCAGCCGGTTCGGCGACGACGAGATCCAGCTGAGCAACGTCTACAAGTTCAGCGACGGCGACGTGTCCGAACTCACTCCGACGCGCGGCGTGTTCGAGGGCGCGGAGGTCGAGCGCCTGGACGAGTCGCGCGAGGAGGTCCAGGAGATCTTCTCGACCGTGCTGGGCGGCCGCAACCAGGCGGGCGGCTGGACGCTGGACTACAGCGCGGCGTACTCCTTCGCCAACGAGGACAACCCTGACGTCGTCAACGCGCTGTACGTCGGCGAGGACCTGACCATCGGCTATGACGCCACCGACCCCGAGCGGCCGGACATGTTCGGCGTGGACCCGGCGTTCGCGGACGCGGGGAACTTCGCGCTGGACGAGATCGTGGCTGAGAGCGGCTTCACCGAGGAGACCGAAATCGCCTTCACCTTCAACGCGCGCCGCGAGCTGCAGCTGGGCGCGCATCCGGGCTTCGTGAAGTTCGGCGGCAAGGCGCGCCTGCGCGACAAGGAGGCCGACCTGGACGCCACGGTGTACGAGGGTTTCGGCGGCGACTACACGCTGGCCGACTTTCAGTTGGCGGGCGGGGCGGACTACCCGTTCGGCCGGTTCAACCCTGCCGGGGACACCGACGCACTCCGCGCCTTCGTACGCGCCAATGCCGGCGACTTCGAGATCAACCAGGACGACACCCGCATCGAGAACGCCGGCGGCGACTACCGGCTGGACGAGGACATCACCGCCGCGTACCTGATGGGCGGTATCGACGTCGGCGACGTGCGGCTGATCGGCGGCGCACGCTTCGAGTCCACCGACTACCGGGCCACCGGCGCGCAGGTACGCATCGACGAGGAGTCCGGGGACGGGGAGCCGGTGATCGTGCCGATCTCCGCCGACAAGACCTACGACGACCTGCTGCCGTCGCTGCACCTGCGCTGGGACATGGGGGAGCGCGCGGTGCTGCGCGCCTCCTTGAGCCACTCGCTGGCCCGCCCCGGGTTCGAATCGGCATCGCCGCGGCAGGTGATCGAGATCGAGGAGGACGACGGCGAGTTCGAACGCAACGCCGAGGTCGGCAACCCGGACCTTGAACCGCTGCGCTCGCGCAACCTGGACCTGCAGCTGGAGTACTACCCGGGCAACATCGGCGTGCTGTCGGCCGGCGTGTTCCGCAAGGACATCGAGAACTTCTTCGTCACCGCCGACGTGGCCGGCACCGATCCCTGGGGCGGGTTCGACGAGGTCATCACCACGATCAACGGCGACGACGCCGAACTCTGGGGCATCGAACTGGCCTGGACGCAGAAGCTGTCGCGCCTGCCGGCACCCTTCGACGGCCTGCTGGTGTCGGCCAACTACACGCACGTGGACAGCGAGGCCCGCCTGCCGACGCGCAGCGAACCGATCCCGCTGCCGGGCCAGTCCGACAACGTCGCCAACCTGTCGCTGGGCTACGAGAAGCACGGCCTGAGCCTGCGGCTGGCCGGCACGTGGCGCGACGGGTACTTCGATGAGGCCAACGACCTGGAGGACGCGGCGTTCGACCGTTACGTCAACGACCATCTCCAGGTCGACTTCCTGGGCAGCTGGTTCGCCACCCCGTCCACCCAGCTCTACCTCAACCTGATCAACCTTACCGACGAACCGTTCCGTGCGTACTTCGCCCGGCCGCGCTACCTGTCGCAGTTCGAGCAGTACGGCATGACCGTCGAGGCCGGCGTGCGCTTCAGCTACTGACGCGCCAGCGCCCACGCCCTACAACACGAATCGAAAAAAGGAGAACACCGTGACCCGTCGAACCACCCTTGCCCTTCTTGCAGCGTCCGCCGTGCTGGCCCTGTCCGGCTGCGCCACCTACGCCGACGGCGCCCCCGACGCCGGCACGCCGGCCGCCGCGATGCCGGTGCTGGACGAGGCCTTCGCCAGCACCATGACGCCCCAGGACAACATCGACTCGCTGGCATCGTGGCGCCACGAAGACGGCAGCACCTGGGTGTTCGGCACGGCCAAGGCGACCGACCGCCTGGTGGTTTACGACGGCGACACCGGACGCACGCTGCGCACCGTCGGCAGCACCGGGACCGGCGCCGGCCAGTTCCAGCGGCCCAACGGCGTGTTCGTGATCGACGACTTGCTGTTCGTGGTGGAGCGCGATAACCGGCGCGTCCAGGTGCTGTCGCTGCCGGCGCTCGCGCCGCTCGGCCATTTCGGCGACGACCGCCTGGTCAAGCCCTACGGCCTGTGGGCGCGCAAGGCCGGCGACGGCTACGACCTGTACGTGACCGACGCCTACATGGCCGGCGAGGACGCGCAGGGCGAGGACATCCTGCCGCCATTCGCGGAGCTGGACGAGCGCGTCAAGCGGTTCCGCGTCACGCGCACGGGCGATGCCGTGACCGGCACCGATGCCGGCGCGTTCGGCGACACCGGCGCGACCGGCGCGCTGCGCGTCGTGGAGTCGATCTGGGGCGATGCCGACAACGACCGCCTGCTGGTGGCCGAGGAAGACGAAACCTACGCCAACGAGTTCAAGGTCTACGGCCTGGACGGCACCTTCAGCGGCCGCGTGTTCGGCGACGACGTATTCGCCGCGCAGGCCGAGGGCATCGCGCTGTACACCTGCGGCACCGGCGGCTGGTGGATCACCACCGAGCAGGCGGACAACCGCACCACGTTCCACCTGTTCGAGCGCGGCAGCCTGGACCATGTCGGCAGCTTCCGCGGCCGCATGGTCGCCAACACCGACGGCATCTGGCTCAACCAGGCGGGCACCACGCGCTTCCCACAGGGCGCTTTCTATGCCGTGCATGACGACCAGGGGATGGTCGGCTTCGACTGGCGCGACATCGCCCGCGCGATGGACCTGCCGGCCTGCCCGGCGTGATCGCCCCGACCTCACCGGAGGTGGCGCGGTGACCCAGGCCGGCCGCCCACGCGATCCCTCGCGCCGGCACTGGCTGCGCACCGGCGCGGGCCTGGCCGGTGCCGTCGCCGTTGCCAGCCCGCTGGGCCGGTTGCTTGCGGCGGCGGGCCGTCCCGGTGGCCTGCACGCCGGTTACGGCCCCGTTGCGCCGGTGGCCGACCGCGCCACCGGCCTACCGCTGATCGCACTGCCGCGTGGCTTCAGCTACACCAGCTTCGGCTGGACCGGCGACGCGCTGTCGGGCGACATGCCGACGCCCGGCCAGCACGACGGCATGGGCGTGGTGCGTGCCGATGGCTACCGAATCACGCTGGTGCGCAACCACGAGGTGACGCGCGGCGACGGCAGCTTTGCGCCGGCATCGGCTACCTATGACCCCGGATGCGCCGGAGGCACCACCACGCTGGTGTTCGATACCGCGGCAGGGAGGCTGGTCGAGGCACGCGCCTCGCTGTCGGGCACGCTGGTCAACTGCGCCGGCGGCGTCACGCCGTGGGGCACGTGGCTGAGCTGCGAGGAGACGGTGATGGATGCCGGCCCCAATGAGCTCGATGACGGGCACCATGCGTTGCGGCATCCGCACGGCTTCGTGTTCGAAGTGCCTGCCGACGGGCTTTCGGATGCGCGCGCGCTGCCGGCAATGGGACAGTTCAAGCACGAAGCCGCTGCCGTCGACCCGCGAAGCGGCATCGTCTACCTGACCGAGGACCACAAGCCATGGGCCGGCTTCTACCGTTTCACGCCGCGGGTGGCCGGCGAGCTGGCCCGCGGTGGACGGCTGGAGATGCTGCGCGTACCGGGCCGGCCGGACCTGCGCCTCGGCCAGCAGGCCGGCCGGCGACTACCCGTGGAGTGGGTGCCGATCGACGAACCCGGGCGCGGCCTGTGCGCTGACGGCACGATGGGCGGCGTCGTAGAACAGGGGCGCGCCAACGGCGGTTCGGGCTTCACCCGGCTTGAAGGCTGCATCCTCGGCGACGGCGCGGTGTACTTCACCTCCACCAGCGGCGGCGATGCCGCATGTGGCCAGGTGTGGGCCTACCGTCCCGACGCGTCGACCCTCGAGCTGGTCTACGAGTCCGATGACCCGGCGGTGCTCGACTACCCCGACAACATCGCCTACAGCCCGCGCGGCGGCCTGGTGCTGTGCCAGGACGCGGAAGGCCACCAGCAGCATCTGCATGGCCTGACACCAGGCGGCGAGGTGTTCGTGTTCGCACGCAACCTGATGCGCTTGTCGGGCGAG
>MIDV01000038.1:0-1451 GCA_001830245.1 Lysobacterales bacterium RIFOXYA1_FULL_69_10
CAACGAGACCGAAGGCCGCGAACTGCTGGACAAGGAACTGCGGCGGCTGGGGCTGCTCGGCGCGGACCTGGCGCCGGCTCTCGAGAAGTTTCACCTGGCGACGGACGGCGACCTGCACGTGCAGGTGGCGCTGGGCGATCTCGGGCCGCACCAGGTGGCGCGCGTGCTGGCCGAGCACGAGCGCAGCGGTGGAGCCGCGCCTGAAGCAGCGGCTGTTCCGGTCGAACCCCGCCGTGCCGGCCGCAGCCGGCCGGGCGACTTCACCGTGCAGGGCGTGGGCAACCTGCTGGTGCAGATCGCGCGTTGCTGCCAGCCGCTGCCGGGCGAGCCGATCCTGGGCTACCTCACCCGCGGGCGCGGCGTCACCGTGCACCGCCCGGACTGCGTCGCGCTGCAACGGCTGCTCGCGCGCCAGCCCCAGCGCGTACTTCCGGTGGAATGGGGACGCACGGGCAGCGGCTACGACGTCGATGTCGAGGTGGTCGCGCTGGATCGCAAATGGTTGCTGAAGGAGGTCACCAACGCCATCGCGCAGGGCAATGCGCATGTGTCGGCGATCCACAGCGACCACGAGCGCAATGGCGCACGCGTGCGGTTGCGGCTGCGGCTGCGCGTTGCCGACTACGGACAACTGTCATCGTTGCTGGGCAAGCTGGCGGCGCTGCCGGGAGTGGAGCGCGCGCAACGGCTTTGACGGTGGTGCGCGACGTGCCGGCGGGTTGTGGATCACGCGGCTGCCGCGGCCGCCCGCTATGCTCTGCCCGCAATGCCGCATCCGCCAGACACCGACCCCACCCGCCGGTCTGCCCGGCCTGTCGAAGCCATCCCCAATCCGCTGCGCAGGCTGTCGCGGACGCAGCGCGCGTGGGCGATGGCCGTGTCGGCGGGGCTGTTGATCGTGCTGGTGCTGGTGGCCGTGTTTTCCGATGGGTTATGGCCGGAGACACGCGCCCAGCAGTTGCGGCGCGAGGCAGCCGAGGCGTTGGCGCGCGGCCACCTGACGGCACCCGACGGCACCGGCGCGCGCGAACTCTATGAAGCCTCGCTGGCCCTGGATCCGGACCGCCCCGATGCGCGCGACGGGCTGACCCTGGTGGGGCATGCGGCGCTGGCACGCGCTGACGCGCAGATCGACGCCGGTCAGTTCGCGCAGGCGCGCCAGTCCCTCGCGCTGGCGCGGGCGATGACGGTGCCGCAGTCGCGGCTGGTCGCACTGGAAACGCGCCTGCACCGCCGCGAGCTGGGCGACGCCGGGGTCGACCGCCTGCTGGACGTGGCCGACGCCGCGCGCCGGGGCGGGCGCCTGGACGGCGAGGGCTACACCGCCCTGCGGCTCTACCAGCGCGTACTGGCCCTGGAGCCCGACAACGTGCGCGCGCTTGAAGGGCGCGAGGACACCCTGTCGGAGCTGCTGGCGCAGTCGCGCTCCATGCTCGAGCGCGGCGCACTGA
>MIDV01000038.1:1461-7409 GCA_001830245.1 Lysobacterales bacterium RIFOXYA1_FULL_69_10
CGCCGTACAGAGGCGGGTCGCGCAGGCCGACGCCGGCCACGTGGAACTGCCCGAGGCCCGCGCCGCACTGGCGGCTGCGGTCGATGCGCGGCTGTCACGTGCCGAGGCCGACCTGCAACGCGGCCGGCTTGCCGAGGCCCTGGCTGGATTCCGCGCCGCGCTCGACGCGCGCCCCGACGACGTACGCGCGTCGTCCGGCGTGCGCCGGTCATTGCAGGCCTATGTGCGCCGGGTCGTGGAGCTGGCGGCCGACTTCCGTTTCAGCGAGGCCGAAGCCGCGCTCGCACAGGCGGTCGCGGTGGACCCGGACATGGCAGGGCTCGAGGAAGCGCGCCGACGTCTTGCGGCTGCGCGGTCGACCCAGGCACGTCTGGGCGGTGAAGGGGCTGCCGAAACGGCTGCGGGACGTGGCCGCATCAGCGCCCTGCTGGCGGAGGCGGCACGGGCGCGCGACCGTGGCGACCTGCTGACGCCGCCGGGCGAAAGCGCGTTCGACAAGATCGCCGCGGCGCGCGCCCTCGCCCCGCGGGACGCCGAAGTGCGGGAGGCGGCGGACGCCTTGCTGCCGGCCGCCCAGCGCTGCTTCGAGGACGCATTGCGCGAGAACCGCCTGATTGCCGCAGGTGCGTGCCTGGAAGCCCGCGAAGCACTGGGCGAACCGCGCGGGACGGCCCTGGCCGCGCGCCGCCGCCTGGCCCAGCGCTGGCTGGCGGTCGGCGAGGAGCGCCTTGGCGCCAGCGAAATCACCGCGGCCCAGCGTGCGCTCGACCAGGCCCGTACGCTCGACCCGGACGCCGACGGCGTGGACGCGTTCGCGCGCCGCGTGGAAGCCGCCTCCGCGGCGCTCGACTGAACCGGCTGGTGCCTGCGCGGCCTGGCTGACCGAATGCGCGCTCATCAGACAGGCCCTGCCTGCTGGCGATCGGACGGGGTGGCGGGCTATCCGCGCTCTACGTTCGAAGCAGAGCGTCGAGGCGCGCTGCCAGCCGGCTCCAGCCGAATTCCGCGACTTCGTCGACGCCCAGCGACAATTCCCCTGTCAGCGTCCCGGCGTTCTTTCGTGCGACCAGTTCACGCAGGCATGCCGCGATACCGTCGGCGTCGGATGCCGCGACCCAGCCGCGTCGCCGCTCGCGCACCAGTGCGGCCACCGCATCGCCAGGCGCATCGCCCAGGTGGAGAATCGGCCGACCGGAGCCGAGGTACTCGTAGCATTTGCCGGGGACCTGCATCGCATCGCGGTTGGCCAGGTTCACCAGGACGTCGGCCTCTCGCTGCGTCGCAATCGCGGTGCGGTGTGGCAGGAAGCCGAGTAGCCGGATGCGATCCGGGTGGCGATCTATGGCCTGGAGCAGTGCATCCGGCGCATGCACGGTGGCGACGTTGAGCCGCACGCCCGGCGTGTCGACCACCGCCTGGAGCAGGGCGTCGGCCGACCGGAATGCATAGAAGCTGCCGGTGTAGAGCAACTCCAGTCTCCCGGGATCGAACTCGACCGGCGTGGCTTCGGGCGGGTCCCCGGCATCCTCGAAGCCCTGGGTGAGCACGCTGATCGGGGCCGCATGCCCGTGCCGCCGGCGCAACACGTCGCGTGCCGACGGCGTGGTGACCAGCACGTGCTCGGCCTGGCGGCAGACCTCGGCCTCCAGGCCCTGCGCCCGTGCGTGCCAGCGCGATGGGGTGTACGGCGCGAGTACCGGGTCGGCCAGGTCGGCGATCCAGCGGAAACCCGCCGCGCGCGCGCGCAGGCCGAGCTCGAGCGTCGTCGCCGGCTCATGGGAGCTCACCACCACGTCCGGACGGACCTCTTCCAGCAGCACATCCAGCCGTGCGCGGCCGATCGGCAGCCACTCACCGCGCAGGTCGGGGAACCAGACGAACCCGGCCAGTCGCTGCAGCAGGGAAGAGAGTTTCTGTTTCCATCCACTGCGCGATGCGCGTAACGGTGCCTCGCCCGGCGTCGTGACCGCGGATTCGACGGCGCGTACCCTCTCGCGATGGCGACGCCGGCGCGCGACCAGTCCCCGGACGTGCCCGGCGTAGGTGCGATGCACGGTAATTCCGTCGGGCAGCTGGGGCAGTCCCGGTGTGGAACCGCCCAGATCGATGGTCAGTACATGCACCTCGTGACCCAGTCGATGCAACTCGCGGCACAGATACGCCCAGCGCAACGATTGCGGCGAAGGACTGGGCGGGAACTCGTAGGCGATCAGCAACAGGCGCATCGGGTCGAGCCTGGTCGGGTTCGGGCAGTCCGCATCACGCGGCACGCCTGGCGAAGGTGGCTTCGGCGACGGCCAGCGCCACCTGCGGAGAGTAGTGCCGGCGAACGCTCTCGCGGCCCCGGTCGGCAAGGGCCTGCCAGAGGGTGGCATCGTCGTACAGACGCACGACCTGCATCGCGAATGCGTCCGCATCGTCGGCGACAAGCACGTCGCCCCCGTGCTGCAGGCGCATGCCTTCCACCGCGCATGCGGTCGCCACCACGGGCTGCCCATGCGCCATCGCCAGGTTGATCTTGCCCTTCACGCCCGCGCCGAACCGCAGGGGCGCGAGGCCTACTCGGCAGCCGTCCAGCAACGGTTGCAGGTCCGGGACATGACCATGCATCACGATGCCCGAATCCGCGGGGAACTCCGGCAGGCCCTCCAGCCCCGGGGCGCCTACCACGTGCAGACGTACGGCCGGCAGCGCGGCACGCACGCGCGGGAATATCTCCGTCGACAGCCACGCCACCGCGTCGCGGTTGGGTGGATGGCGCAGTCCGCCCACGAACAGCAGGTCCCGGCGGTCATGGAAGCAAAGTCCCGCCGAATCGTCACGAATGATGTTGGACAGCACGCGCACGTCGGCGCCGGGCAATTGCCCCAGCAGCATGTCGCGTTCGATCGGGCTGACCACCCAGGTCGTATCGGCCATGCGCGCGAGTCCAAGCTCGCGCCGGCGCGTGGCTTCGGCAGAACGCCGGAGCGTCGTGCTTGCACGCATGTCTGCCTCGCGACGCTCGCGCAGGTGGTGCAGGTCGACGGTGTCGAACACCAGCGTGGCTGACGGCGCGACCGAACGCAGGAACGGCAACCAGTGTCCGGCGGTGTCGTGCCGGCACAGGACCGCCGACGAAAGAGTGGCAGCGTTGTCGCGGACCCATGCGTCGGGATGCCGCTGGTCCGGGACATGGATGCCGTCGGCGCGCAACGCATCGGCGGCGTCGCCGGAGCAGGCACCGTCATCGGCGACGAACGCAACCGCATGTCCTGCCGACACGAGCGCCCTCATCAGCTCGACGATGCGCAACGATCCCGAATCCCGGTCCGGCTGCGGCAGTGCGGTATCCACGACCAGAAGCCAGGGACGGGTGGTGTCGAGCGCGGTGGTGGGGGTCGGCGTGCTGGTCGTCCGGGTCGCCGCGTGTCCACGGGGAGCGGCGGCGCGGGACCGCAGCATCACGCGGCGCACCGTGGGCACCAGGCCGTTGCCCAAGAGGCTCCTCCACGTCCGGCGGACCAGGTTTGTATGACGCCGGAAATGGAACAGCAGGGTCGGGTGCATGGGCGACATAGCCGCTCGATGAACGAGCGCGGCATGATACCGACCCTGGCCGGTACACTGCCGCGGTCGGGGCAGGTCGGTGCGATAGACTCGGCCGATCACTTGCTCTGCAGGCTCCGTCGCGCCCGTGGCCCGAACCGATTACGACGACGATTTCGACTCCGACGACACCGCGCAGGGCGATCCGCCCCAATGGCGCCGGCGCCTGGTCACCTGGACGCTGGCGGCGATCGGGCTGGGCCTCGGTTTCCTGATCCCCTACACGCTGTACCTCAACCACGAGGTCGGCGAGCGCTTCGACCAGTTGCGCTGGCAGATTCCCACGCGGGTGTTCGCGCGGCCGCTGGAACTGGCGCCGGGCGTGGCGATGGGCCCGGAAACGCTGAAGACGGAACTCGACGCCGCCGCCTACCGCGAGGGTGACGGTCGCCGGCCCGGCAGCTATTCGCGCGACGGCGGCCGCTGGCGGATCTCCAGCCGCGGGTTCGACGACATCGACGGTGCCGTGCCCGCGCGGCGGCTGGAGGTGGTGGTGTCGGGCGGACGCGTGTCCAGCGTCCGCGACGCCCAGACCAAGCGCGAGCTCAAGTCCGCCCGCCTGGACCCCGCCCGCATCGCCACCCTGTACGGCCAGAAGCAGGAAGAGCGCCGGCTGGTGAACATCCAGGAGGTGCCCGAGTTGCTGGTCACCAGCCTGCAGGCGGTGGAGGACCGCGATTTTGCGCACCACCATGGCATCGACGTGTCGGGCATCGTCCGCGCCGCATGGGTCAACTTCCGTGCCGGCGAAGCCCGCCAGGGCGCCAGCACGCTGACCCAGCAGCTGGCCCGCAGCGGCCTGCTGGGCATCGGGCGCGAGCAGACCTGGTCGCGCAAGTTCAATGAAATCCTGTACGCGATGCTGATCGAGGCGCGCTACGACAAGGACGTGATCCTCGAGGCCTACCTCAACCAGGTGTACCTGGGCCAGCGCGGCGCGCAGGCGATCCACGGCGTGGCCGCCGGCGCGGAGTTCTGGTTCGGGCGCGACCTGGCCGACCTCAGTCCCGAGCAGATCGCGTTGATGGTCGGCATCGTGCGCGGGCCGTCGTACTACGACCCGCGCCGCCACCCGGAGCGGGCCCGCGAGCGCCGCAACTTCGCCTTGGGCGAGATGCACGAAACCGGCCTGCTTGACGACGCCGAGTACAAGGCGGCGCTGGAGGCACCGCTGGGCGTGACCGAGAACCCCGGCAGCGTCGCCGCCAACCGCTTCCCCGCCTACGTCGACCTGATCCGGCGGCAACTGGCGCGCGAGTACCCGGCCGATGCGCTGGCCGGCGCCGGCCTGCGCGTGATGAGTGCGATGGTCCCGTCGGCCCAGGCCCAGGCCGAGGGCGCGGTCGTGCGCACCCTGGAGAGCCTCGACAACGACAAGCGCCCGCCCTTGGAGGCCGGCGTGGTGGTGACCGACGTCCACAACGGCGACGTGGTGGCGGTGGTCGGCAGCCGCGAGGTGGCGACCCATGGCTTCAACCGCGCGATCGAGGCCCAGCGGCCGGTGGGCTCCCTGCTCAAGCCCTTCGTCAACCTGCTGGCGCTCGCGCAGCCCGAGCGCTTCTCGCTGGCCAGCTGGGTGGACGACTCGCCGGTCACGGTGTCGCTGGGCCGCGGCCGCGACTGGAGCCCGAAGAATTCCGACGGCCGCAGCCACGGCAGCGTGCGCCTGATCGATGCCTTGGCGCAGTCGTACAACCAGGCCACGGTGCGCATCGGCATGCAGGTCGCGCCCGAGCGGCTGGCCGATCTGGTTCGCACGCTGGCCGGCATCGAGGCCGAGCCCAATCCGGCCCTGATCCTCGGCTCGCTGGACCAGAGCCCCTATGCGATGGCGCAGCTCTACCAGTTCCTCGCCTCGGGCGGCGAGATCCAGCCGCTGCATGCGGTGCGCGGCGTGGTCGATGCCGATGGCCGCACGCTCAACCGCTACGACAAGGAACCGGCGCCGGCCCAGGAAGGCGACGCGATCGCGGCGCGCCTGATCACCATCGCCCTGCAGCACGCCGTCACCAACGGCACGGCGAGACGCCTCATGGCCGATGGCCTGGGCCGCGTGTCGCCGGCCGGCAAGACCGGCACCAGCAACGATGGCCGCGACAGCTGGTTCGCGGGCTGGACCGGCGACCACCTCGCCGTCGTCTGGGTCGGCAACGACCAGAACGAGTCCACCGGCCTCTACGGCGCCAGCGGCGCGATGCGGGTGTGGTCGTCGATGTTCTCCCGGCTGCCGACGTCGAAGCTCGAGGTCGGTGACGAAGGCATCGAATGGCACTGGGTGGTCGGTTCCAACGTGCGCGACGCACAGTGCCCGGGTGCGCGACGGTTCGCGTTCGTGGCCGGCTTCGCTCCGGCGTATTCGC
>MIDV01000038.1:7416-12582 GCA_001830245.1 Lysobacterales bacterium RIFOXYA1_FULL_69_10
CGCGCCCGAGCCGGTGCAGCCCGAATCGGGTGGCTGGCGCGACTGGTTCGGTTTTGGTGATCGCGACGACGAGCCCCAGCCGGCGCCCCCGCAGCCGACGGGAGAGGAATTGTGATCCGAACGAGTAGAGGCGCATTGGTGGCGACCGGCCTCGCCGGCCTGCTGGCCGCATGCGCAACCGGCACGCCCGAGCCGGAGGTCCCTGCCCTCAATACCGCCGCCGCGGTGCGCGCCGTGCGTGCCGCAGGCGAGGTGGACGACAAGGAACTGAGCGTCCAGCCGCTGCGCGACCCGCAGGTCGAGGACCTGCGCCTGGACGCGGTGGAGCTGGAGGCACGCGGCATGGTGCAGGGCGCGGCCGATGCGCTGGACCGCGCGCTGGCGATCACGCCCGACGATCCGGCGTTGCTGCAGGAGCGCGCGGAAGTCGCACTGCTGCTGGGCGACACCGGCACGGCGGCGCAGCTCGCCACGCGCGCGTTCGAGCTGGGCTCGCAGGTCGGACCGCTGTGCCGGCGCCACTGGGAGACGATTGCCCAGGTCCGCATGGCGACGCCGACGCCGCCTGAAGGTGCGCCCGCGGCCGCCTCGGTCGAGCAGGCGCGCGAGCGCCGCGATGCCTGCACCGTCGCCCCGCCACCGCGGTTTTGACGGCAGTGGACGGCGGGCGGCTCGCGGGGGCATCGCGTGCGGCCCTGGAAGAGGGCGGTGACCTCGCGCGCGCGATCGCGGCATTCGCCCCGCGCCCCGCGCAGCAGGACCTGGCCGTCGCGATCGCGGAGTCGTTCGAAAGCCGTGAAGCGTTGCTGGCCGAGGCGGGCACCGGCACCGGCAAGACCTTCGCCTACCTGGTGCCGGCGATCCTTTCGGGGCTGCGCACCATCGTGTCGACCGGCACGCGCGCCCTGCAGGACCAGCTCTACCACCGCGACCTGCCGCGCGTGCGCGACGCGCTCGGCGTCGGAGTGAAGACTGCGCTCCTGAAAGGACGCGCCAACTACCTGTGCCACTACCGGCTCAACCAGGCCAAGGGCGAGCCGCGCTTCGGCAGCCGTGAGATGGCCGCGCAGTTCCAGCGCATCGTCGCGTGGGCCGGGCGCACGCGCATGGGCGACCTGGCCGAACTCGAGGCGCTGCCGGATGATTCCCCACTCGTGCCGATGGTCACCTCGACCGCCGACAACTGCCTGGGCAGCGAGTGCCCGTTCTTCTCCGAATGCTTCGTCGTGCAGGCGCGCCAGCGAGCACAGGCCGCCGACATCGTGGTGGTCAACCACCACCTGCTGCTGGCCGACCTCGCGCTCAAGCAGGAGGGCTTCGGCGAAATCCTGCCGGGGGCGGCGGCCTTCGTGGTCGACGAGGCGCACCAGTTGCCCGAACTCGCTTCGCAGTTCTTCGGCGAAGCGCTCAGCGCGAGGCCACTGGTCGAACTGGCCCGTGACACGTTGTCCGAATGCAAGCAGGCGCCGTCAGCACTGGCGGTGCTGCAGGAGCCGGCACGCGCGCTGGAGCACGCGGTCCGTGCGTTGCGCGCGTCGATGGACGAGCTGCCGGTGCGTGGCACCCGGCAACGCGTTGCCGAAGACGCCAACGTCGAGGCCGCGCTCGACGCGCTCGCCGGCGCGCTGCGCGGCCTGCACGCCGCCCTGTTGCCGCTGCGCGAGGCGGCACCCGGGTTCGACAGCTGCGTGGCGCGGGCGAAGGAATTCGAGAACCGGCTGCTGCGGTGGCGGGGCGTCCGCGTCGACGTGCCGATCGACGATTCCGTTGCAGACAGCGCGTCTGACGACGTTGCGGACGCGCCTGCTGACGCCGACCGCACTCCACTGCCGTCATTCCCGCGAAGGCGGGAATCCATGGACGTTGACTCATCCCGCGACGAGGCTACGCAGGCACCGGATGCCGTCATTGCCAACGAAGACGAAACTAGCGTGCCCGTTGGATGCGTCGCGTCTGGCGGGTCCCTCTGCGCTGAACCGGCAACAGGCACCGCTGACGAAGACGGGACTAGCGTGCCCGCCAGATGCGTCGCATCGGGCGAGTCCCTCTGCGCTGAACCGGACACAGACACCGCTTACGACAACGACGGTAGCGTGCTTTGGTACGAGCTCACCGCGCGTGGGTTTCGCTTGAGCCGCACGCCGCTGGATGTCGCCGGCCCGCTGGCGCAACACCGTGCGCGCTCGCAGGCGGCGTGGGTGTTCACTTCGGCCACGCTGGCCATCGGCGGGCGCTTCGAGCACTACGCCATCAAGCTGGGACTGTCCAAGCCGCGCACGCTGCTGGCGCCCAGCCCCTTCGACTGGCCGCGACAGGCGCTGTGCTACCAGCCGACGCGTATGCCGGAGCCGGCATCGCGTGACTACACGGCCGCGGTGATTGACGCGGTGCTGCCGGTGCTGGAGGCCTCGGGCGGACGGGCCTTCGTGCTGTTCGCCTCGCACCGGGCGCTGCGCGAGGCGGCCGCCGAGCTACGCGAGCACGGTGCGTGGCCGCTGTTCGTGCAGGGCGAGGCGCCGCGTTCGATCCTGCTGGAGCGCTTCCGCGCCTCCGGCAATGGCGTGTTGCTGGGCACGGCCAGTTTCCGCGAGGGCGTGGACGTGGCCGGCGACGCGCTCAGCGTGGTGGTGATCGACAAACTCCCCTTCGCCGCGCCCGATGACCCGGTATTCGAAGCGCGGCTGGAGGCCATCCGCCGCAGCGGCGGCAACCCGTTCCGCGACGAGCAATTGCCGCAGGCGGTGATCGCGCTCAAGCAGGGCGCCGGCCGCCTGATCCGCACCGAAACCGACCGCGGCGTGCTGGTGCTGTGCGACCCGCGCCTGACCAGCAAGAGCTACGGGCGCGTCTTCATGGAGTCGTTGCCGCCGTTGCCGCGCACGCGCCGGATCGAGGACGTCGAGGCCTTCTTTGCGCCAGAATCGCTGCCCCTGACGGGAACCGACCATGACGGCTGACAGACAGCACGCCCGCGCGTGCAGGGTGGAGCGATGAAGCTGCTTGCGTTCGAGCTGGCGACCGAAGCCTGTTCGGTCGCGCTGTGGAACGACGGCGAGGTGGCCGAGCGGTTCGAACTCGCGCCGCGACGCCACGCGGAGTTGGCGCTGCCGTGGGCCGACGCGCTGCTGTCGGAGGCGGGCATCGGCCGGTCGCAGCTCGACGCGATCGCCGTTGGGCGCGGCCCCGGCGCGTTCACCGGCGTGCGGCTGGCAATCGCGGTGGGGCAGGGCATCGCGCTGGCATTGGACCGGCCGCTGGTGCCGGTGTCGACGCTGGCGGTGCTGGCGATGCGCGCGACCGGCCCGCGCGTGCTCGCGGCCATCGATGCGCGCATGGGCGAGGTGTACCTGGGTGCATTCGAGCGCGAAGGCGACCATGTGCGCCCGCTCTCGGACGAAGTGCTGGGTGCGCCCGCCACCGTGGTGGTGCCTGAGGGCGAGTGGCACGGTGTGGGTACTGGATTCGCCGCGGGCGAGGGTGCACTCGTGCAGCGGCTCCGCGGCCATTCGACGTCGCAGCTGGTGCATGTCGACGACACGCAGCTCCCGCATGCCGCGGACCTTGCGCGCCTGGCCGCCGTGGCGTTCGAACAGGGCGGTGCGGTCGCGGCCGACGCGGTGGAGCCCGCCTACCTGCGCAACAACGTGGCGCTGACGCTGGCCGAGCAGCGGGCGTTGCGGAAGTAATCTGGACGGGGAAGGGGCCGCCATTCGGTCGCGACGGATGCCCTAGCCCGGCACCCGTCTGTAGGAGCGACGTAAGTCGCGATCGCAGGTATCCGAAGCGGCGTGGTCGCGACTTACGTCGCTCCTACAGGAGGCCTTCGGTCAGCGCTGCCGGAAGAGCCTTGCGGCATACAAGCGTTCGGCCAAGCGACGTCAGTCGTCGACCAGCTCGCCCCCGGGCAGGAAATTCCATGTGCGGGTGACGTGCAGGATGTCCGGGTCTTCTTCGGTGCGCGGCAGCGGCGGGTAGGGCTCGGCCAGTTGCGCGATGCGCAGCGCCGACTCGTCCAGCAGCGTGGTGCCGCTGGAGCGGACGATGTCGGCGCGGTCGACGCTGCCGTCTCGGCGGATCGCGACGCTGATCACGACCTGGCCGGCCAGCCGGCGCCGGCGCGCCTCATCGGGGTAGTTGAGGTTGCCGATGCGCTCGACGCGGTCGACCCATGCGCGCAGGTAGGTCGCCCATGCGTACTCCTGCGTGCTGGCGGAGACGAACTTGCGCGACGGCCGCTTGGCGTAGCGCTCCGAGCGCATGTGGATCTCGGCCGCCAGCCGCGCCATCGCCATGTCGCGTTCGACCTTTTCGCGGCCGCGCGGCAGCGGCGTCTCATCGGCCTCCGGCGTTGCGCGCGGGGTGGCCACCGGCGTCTCGCCGCGCGCGCTGCTCACCACGCGCGCTTCCGGCGGTGGCTGCGGGGACGGCGATTGCGCGCGTACCGGGCGCGGCGCCACGCCCGCCTGCACCTGTGGCGCGGCGCCGGAGACGGTCTCGGTCGGGCGCGTGGAGCGGTCGTGCTCGCCGCCGCCCTGGTTGCTGGCCTGTGCCAGGAAGTCCGCCTGCGACTGCGTCAGCGGGCTCTGTGTCTGCGTGAGGATCACGTCCAGCGTCGGCATCACCGGTGCGGCGCTTTCCACCGCGAACCCGACGCCCAGCAGCAGCATCCCGTGCAGCAGCAGCGACAGCACCAGCGTCGCACCCAGGCGCTGGTTCTCCATCGCGGCCGGCGCCGCCGGCGACGGAAGCGCCACCGCGCTCATTGAGCGGGCACCATCCGGCGCTCGATGGCATCGAACAGCTGGCCGGCGATGTTCAGCCCGAACTGCGCATCCAGCTCGCGGATGCAGGTCGGACTGGTGACGTTGACCTCGGTCAGGTAGTCGCCGATGACGTCGAGCCCGACGAAGACCATGCCGCGGCGCTTCATTTCCGGGCCGACCTGCGCGGCGATCCAGCGGTCGCGCTCGCTCAGTGGCCGGCCTTCGCCGCGGCCGCCGGCGGCGAGGTTGCCGCGGAACTCGTCGCCCTGCGGGATGCGCGCCAGGCAGTAGTCGACCGGCTCCCCGTCCACCAGCAGGATGCGCTTGTCGCCCTCGGCGATTTCCGGCAGGTAGCGCTGCGCCATCGCCAGCGAGCGGCCACCGGCGGTGAGCGTTTCCAGGA
>MIDV01000039.1:0-46413 GCA_001830245.1 Lysobacterales bacterium RIFOXYA1_FULL_69_10
AGCCGGTGCAGGTCGTTCTCGCCGGGCGGCAACCGGATCACGCGCGTGGTGTCGCTCTCGCCGGGCGGCCGCTGCGGGTCGCTGAAGGTCAGGATCATGCCGGTCGGGTTCGACCACGGCTCGCACTCGAGCTTGAGCTTCTGGGCCACCGAGGTGATCGCCGCCTCGAGGCGCTGCGACGTCGTGCCGTAGGCGTGCAGCCGTTCGGCCAGCTCGATCACGAAATGGATGCGCGCGGCGTAGGTCGCGTTGCTCAGGGGGGCGGGCGTCATGCGCGGAAGCATGGCACGGCGATGTGGCCCGTTGTCATGCGGCCGTTGCACGAAACACATGCACCGCCCCTCACGCCCCGTACGCGCCCCTGTGTATCCTCGCCCGGACCCATGACCGCACCCCACGCGCACACGCCGACCGCCAGCCACGAGGGCGACACGCCGGACGCCGCGCGGCTGTCCGGTCGCTGGACGTTGCGCCATGCCACCGCGATCAGCCAGGCGCTGACCGGGCTGCCCGAATCGGTGCGCTCCCTGGATGTCCGGGGCGTCGACCGGATCGACTCGCTGGGCGTGCTGCAGCTGATCCGCTACGCACGCCGGCGCGACCTGCCGTTCGAGGACTTCGTGTTCGACGAACGCCACCGCGCGCTGGTGGCCGCCATCGAGGATGTCGCCGACGACCGACCCAAGCGCAAGCGCGAATATGGCGTGGCCGCCGCGCTGGCCCGCCTGGGCTTCGCCGTGACGGACAACTGGAAGGAAGTGCTGGCGCTGATCGCCTTCTTCGGCGAGGCGCTGCTCAAGCTGCTGCGCATGGTGCGCGACCCGCGCCGGTTCCGCGCCACCGCCACCGTCCACCACATGGAGCAGGTCGGCCTGGACGCGGTGCCGCTGGTGGCGTTGCTGTGTTACCTGGTCGGCGCGGTCATCGCGTTCCTGGGCTCGACCATTCTCAAGGATTTCGGTGCGGTCATCTTCGTGGTCGAACTGGTCAGCATCGCGTTTCTGCGCGAGTTCGGCGTGCTGCTGACCGCGATCCTGCTGGCCGGTCGCACCGCGAGTGCCTTCACCGCGCAGATCGGCGCGATGGTCAGCCGCGAGGAGGTCGACGCGATCCGCACGCTGGGTCTGGACCCCGTCGACCTGCTGGTGATCCCGCGCGTGCTGGCGCTGCTGGTGATGCTGCCGCTGCTGACGTTCGTGGCGATGATCGCCGGCCTGCTCGGCGGCCTGACGGTCGGCGCCTACGGCCTGGACATCCCACCGCAGGCCTACCTGGCGCGGATGCAGGACACGATGGAGCTGCGCCACTTCCTGGTCGGCCTGGTCAAGGCACCGGTGTTCGCGATGGTGATCGCGCTGATTGGCTGCCTGGAGGGCCTGCAGGTCAAGGGCACGGCGCAGTCCGTAGGCGAGCGCACCACCTCCAGCGTGGTGCAGGCGATTTCGCTGGTGATCGTGATCGATGCGTTCGCCGCGATCTGGTTCATGGAGATGGGCTGGTGAGCGACGCGCCCGCCCCCATCCTCGGCTCGCATCCGGCCGACGCCCCCATCATCCGCGTGCGCGGCCTGGTGAACCGGTTCGGCGAGCAGGTCGTGCACGACGGCCTGGACCTGGACGTGATGCCCGGCGAGATCCTCGGCGTGGTCGGCGGCTCGGGCACCGGCAAGTCGGTGCTGATGCGATCGATCCTGGGCCTGCGCGTGCCCAACGAGGGCGAGATCGAAGTGCGCGGCATCGACGCGCGCAGCGACGACCCGGAACTGCGCCGGCAGATCGAGCGCAGCACCGGCGTGCTGTTCCAGGACGGGGCGCTGTTCTCCTCCCTCACCGTCGGCGAGAACGTGCAGGTGCCGCTCAAGGAGCACCACCCCGAGCTGCCCGATTCGCTGCGCTACGAGCTGGCGCTGCTCAAGGTGAAGCTGGCCGGCCTGCCGGCGGACGCGCTCGACAAGCTGCCCTCGCAACTCTCCGGCGGCATGCGCAAGCGCGCCGGCCTGGCGCGCGCGCTGGCACTGGATCCGCCCCTGCTGTTCCTGGACGAGCCCACGGCCGGGCTGGACCCGATCGGCGCTGCCGCGTTTGACCGCCTGATCCGCACCCTGCAGGAAGCGTTGGGCCTGACGGTGTTCCTCATCACACACGACCTCGACACCCTTTACGCTATCTGCGACCGCATCGCGGTGATCGCCGACCGCAAGGTGATCGCATGCGCCCCACGCGAGGAGATCGAAAAGATCGACCACCCGTGGGTGCAGGACTATTTCCATGGACCGCGCGCACGCGCGGCACAACGGGCCCACGCGGCCCAGGGCGGTTGAGATGGAAACACGCGCCAACTACGTGCTGATCGGCGCTTTCACGATCATCGTGTCGCTGTTCCTGCTGCTGTTCGCGCTGTGGGCGGCCAAGTACTCGTCCGAGAAAAGCTGGCGGGAATACGACGTGATCTTCAACGAGCCGGTCACCGGCCTGTCGGAGGGCAGTACCGTCCAGTACAACGGCATCTCGGTCGGCACGGTCGACGCGCTGAGCCTGGCGCCGGACGACCCGCGCCAGGTGATCGCGCGCCTGCGCGTGCAGGCCGATGCGCCGATCAAGGCCGACACCCGCGCCAAGATGTCGATGACCGGCATCACCGGCAGCCCGATCATCCAGCTCACCGGCGGCACGCCCGGCAGCCCGGCGCTGGCGGACGTGGACGACCGCGAGGTCCCGGTGATCCTGACCGAACCGTCCGCGCTGCAGAACATTGCCGACACCGCCAACCGGCTGGTGGCGCGGCTGGACCAGGTGCTGAGCGAGGAGAACGTCGAACGCGTCGCCAACACGCTGGAGAACATCGAGACGATGACGGGCACCGTCGCCGAACAGCGCGAGGAACTGCGCGCCATGATCGTGAACGCGCGCCAGGCCAGCGAGCAGCTCAACGCCACCCTGGCCACCACCAACCAGGCGGTGCAGGACATCGACCGCGAACTGGTGGACAAGCTGCCCGCGCTGGTGTCCAAGCTCGACAACACACTGGCCAACCTCGACCGCACCGCGCTCAGCGCCAACGGCATCCTCAACGAGAACCGCGCCGCGATCAGCAGCTTCGCCAACGACGGCCTGGCCCAGCTCGGCCCGACACTGGGCGAGCTGCGCGGGCTGGTACGCGACCTGCGCCGCATCAGCGACCGCCTCGACAACAACCCCGCCGGCTACCTGCTCGGCCGCGACGCGCCCAAGGAGTTCGAACCCGAATGAGCGCCCTGTCCCCCTCCGTTCGTGCGCCCGTGCGCGCCCTCGTCGCCTTCGCACTGCTGGCGGCGCTGACCGGCTGCGGCCTGCTCGGCGGCGGCAAGCGCGACCGGATCACCATCTACTCGCCCGACCCGCGCGTGCAGGCCGACCCCTCATGGCCCGCGGTGGACTGGCAGCTGTCGCTGACCAGCCCGGACGCGGAGCGGATGATCGACAGCCTGCGCATCGCCGTGCGCCCGAGCCCCGCGGAGCTGCAGGTCTACAAGGGCGCAAACTGGGCCAAGCGCCCCAGCGACATGCTGCAGGACACGCTGCTGCGCGCCCTGGAGGACTCCGGCAGGATCCCGGCCGTGGCGCGGCAGGGCAGCGGTATCAGTGCCGACTACAAGCTGGTGCTGGACATGCGCCGCTTCGAGGCCGATTACCCGCAGCCCGGTGGACTGCCGGCCGCGACGATCGAGGTCAATGCCAAGCTGCTGCATGCGCAGGACCAGCGGGTGGTGGCGGCCCGCACGTTCCTGCACGCCGAGGCGGCGTCGACCGCGGCAATTCCGGACGTGGTTGCGGCGTTCGACAGCGCGCTGTCCACGCTGGGCCGCGATATGACCGGCTGGATCCTGACAACGGGGCAGCAGCACGAGGTCGGGGCGCACTAGCTGCGCAGGGGCTAGGGGCTAGGGGCTGGCGAAAGAGGCCTCGTTGCCCGTAGAGATGCACGGGTCGTCTTGGTGGCTTTGGTGCATCGCCAAGTTCGAGTAACCGTGCCCGCTAGCCCCTAGCCTCCAGTCCCTAGCCCCTTAACAAACCGGAACGTGAGGTTGATGCGCTCGCCGACCGGACGCGCCGTGCGCGGCAGGGCGTGGCGATAGTGCTGCTGCGAGCCCTCGCCCATCACCAGCAGGCTGCCGGACACCAGATCCAGCGTGGCCTTCGTGTCGGGCCGCTCCACGTGCTTGAGCGCGAACCGCCGCGTTGCCCCCAGGCTCACCGATGCGATGACGGGTGAAGGGCCCAGGTCACGCTCATCGTCGCGATGCCAGCCCATGCAGTCGCGCCCGTCGCGGTAACGGTTGGCGAGCACGCTGTTGAACGGGACGCCGAGCTCGCGCGCCAGACGCTCCCGGATCGGGACCAGCACCGACGGCCACGGGTGCGGCACGTGGCGCGTGCCCGAGTAGCGGTAATGCGCGTCGGCATCGCCGATCCAGCAGCTCAGTCGCGGGGCGTCGTGCTCGCGGCCAAACAGCCGGACGCGGTGGACCTCCCACGGCACCTGCTCGATCAGCGCACGCAGGAGTGCGTCGGCCTCCCCGACCGCCAGCCAGTGCCGGTCGAGGGCGACCCGCGCATCCGGCAGAGGTATGGTTTCGAAGGCCATGCACCACGCTAGCACGGTGGATTTGCGACAATCCCGGCCCTTCCCGCGAGCCGCCACACGGAGCAGCCAGCATGAGCGAGACGACCCCCGACACCGAACGCGACGTCATGGAGTACGACGTCGTCACCGTCGGCGCCGGCCCGGCCGGGCTCTCGTTCGCCATCCGCCTCAAGCAACTCAATCCGGAGATCTCGGTCTGCGTGATCGAGAAGTCCTCCACCATCGGCGCGCACATCCTGTCCGGCGCGGTGATCGAAACCGGGCCGCTCGACGCGCTGCTGCCGGACTGGCGCGACAACCCGCCGCCGATCTGCGTGCCGGCGACCGACGACGAATTCTGGCTGCTGAGCAAGGACGGCGGCCGCAAGCTGCCGGTGCCGCCGGGCATGAACAACCACGGCAACGTGATCGTCAGCCTGGGCGCCATGTGCGCGTGGCTGGCGCCGCAGGCCGAGGCGCTGGGCGTGGAGATCTACCCCGGCTTCGCCGCCGCCGAGACTTTGCATGACGACGCTGGCGCGGTGGTCGGCGTGCGCATCGGCGACATGGGCGTGGCCCGCGACGGTTCGCACAAGCCCGGCTACACGGCCGGCATCGACATCCGCGCGAAGGTCACGGTGCTCGCTGAAGGCGCGCGCGGCCACCTGACCAAGCGGCTGGTGAAGCGGTTCAAGCTCGATGCGATGAGCGACCCGCAGGGCTACTCGATCGGTATCAAGGAACTGTGGCAGGTGCCAGAAGGACGCACCTCGCCCGGCAAGATCGTCCACAGCTTCGGCTGGCCGGCCGACACCGCGACGTACGGCGGCAGCTTCCTGTACCACCTGGACAACAACCGCATCGCGCTGGGCTTCGTCAGCGGCCTGGACTACAAGGATCCGAACTATCGGCCGTGGGAGGCCTTCCAGCAGTGGAAGAACCACCCGATGGTCAAGCCGCTGCTGGACGGCGGCACGATCGAATCCGCCGGCGCGCGCGCCATCGTCACCGGTGGCTGGCAGTCCCTGCCGAAGGTCGAGATGCCGGGCGCGCTGCTGATCGGCGACACCGCCGGCCTGCTCAACGTGCCCAAGGTCAAGGGCACCCACCAGGCGATCCGCAGCGGCATGCTGGCGGCCGAACACCTGGCGGCCGGCGCGCTGTCGCCCGATGGTTTCGACGCCAAGCTGCGCGATTCCGAGGCGATGGCCGAGCTGCGCCGTGTCCGCAACATCAAGCCCGGCTTCAAGCGCGGGCTGTGGTTCGGCCTGCTCAACGCCGCATGGGAAACCGTCACCGGCGGCCGTTCGCCGTGGACGCTGAAGAACACCGCCGACTGGTCGGCGCTTGAGAAGCTCGAGGACTACCACGCGCCCGACCGCGGCTGGGGCGAGCGCGAACTGCCCCCGCGCGACCGCCTGGCCGGCGTCTACTTCGCCGCCACCGAGCACGACGAGGACCAGCCGGTCCACCTGCGCGTGCTCGACCCCAGTATCTGCGTCACCCGCTGCACGCTGGAATACGGCAACCCCTGCACCCGCTTCTGCCCCGCGGCCGTCTACGAGATCGTCGACGACCCCGACGGCCCCGCCGGCACCGGCAAGCGCCTGCAGATCAACGCCGCCAACTGCGTCCACTGCAAGACCTGCGACATCAAGGACCCGTACGAAATCATCGACTGGGTGACGCCGGAGGGCGGGTCCGGGCCGAATTACCGGAATCTTTGAGCACGATACCGCTCAGGATGGTCTGGCCGCTTGGGATCCCGGTTAGTCGTAGACTCTCCATGAGCCATCAGTCACGGTGGCTACCGCGATCTGCCTGCTGCTGTCTGCAGAAGACCAGATAGCATTTGTACCCCGCGAGGCGTGCCGCCAGAACAGGTCGGAATTCCCGTCACCATCGAAGTCGCCGACGGCGCTGATTCGCCACCCCGCGTCCCCGACCGTGGCGACGCTCAAGCGAGTAGAAGCATCTGCCGATCGCCAGATCGTATTGGCGCCGGTACTGCGGTTTCGCCATACAACGTCCGACTCGCCATCGCCGTCGAAGTCACCGGTGCCGACCACCTGCCAGGATGAGCCCGATACCTTTGCGACGGCGGTCTGGTCGGAGTAGCGCGCAGCCGACCAGAAGACGTTCGATCCGGTTTCGAAGTTTCTCCAGAACAGATCGTCGCGACCGTCACCGTTGAAATCACCGACTGCGGCGACACGCCATGCCAAGTCGCGAATCGTGGTTACCGCCTGCTGCGTGCTGTAGTTCGCTGAAAGCCATATACCGCCCTGACCGTTGCTCGTGTTGTACCAGGCAATGTCATCAATGCCATCGCCGTTGAAGTCGCCGATCCCACTAACCCGCCATGCGAGGTTGGTAACAGACTGCACCGACTGCTGGGTCCTGTAGTCCCCGCTCAGCCAGATCGTGTTGGCGCCGGTCCTGGCATTCCTCCAGAGCACGTCGGATTGTCCATCGCCATTGAAGTCGCCCACACCCGCGATGTCCCAGGCGGTATCGTTGACCGTCGTCATGGATTGTTGTTCGGCCGAATTGCCCTCAAGCCATACCGTGTTACGCCCATTTCCGATGTGGTGCCAAAGCAGGTCTCCAATGGCGTTGCCGTCGACATCAAACCCGGGGGCGGCATTGCCGGAATCGGTCACCGTCGTCGCTCGGAAGGACGCGATGGTTGGCGCCGTCTGCCTCAGGCTCCTCGCGTTGTCCGCCGAACTGGTGCCACATGGACGGTCACAATAGGTGGAATCCGGACTTGAGAAGACCTGGAACTCACCTTGCCCCGAATCACCGTAGGCCATGACGGTGTAGAAATTGCCACTCGACGCATCCGTCTTGTAACCGAATGAGTAGTCGTAGACGCCAAAGCTGTCGCCTGCTGTGGCCTTGTCATGCTGGGAGCCCATGTTGTGCCCGATCTCATGGACCAACGTCGTGTCTCGACAGAAGTACTCTTTACCGCTCTTGGTTTCGCGCCCATCGCTCACGACCGAGTAACCGAAGAACTCGTCACTCTGACTTATTCCGGAGCGGTCGCCACCGATCAGCCATGCAATTCCACAGCCTTCGTTTTCTTGCTCGTGAAAGCGGCGAACAAGGACGACGAGGTCGGCTCCGTACTCGTCACGAGCCGAGCGAAGTGCGTTGAATTCCGGAGCTGGCGTCGTGGAGGTCGAGGGCGCCTTAAAGCCGGTCAGTTCCTCAAGTGCCGTCTTGTTGTTCGTGGCATCGGGATAATTGACCTGCATTGCGTGGACCAGGCGCAACTGCACGCCCGTGTTCGAATTCGCGAAAGCGCTGTTGGCAACCTCCACGATTTCATGGATGCGTGTTCTGGCCTCCGAGTCCCCTTCCCTGTAGGACGCATAGCCGTCGGTGTAGCCCACTAGGATGTCCACCGTAGTGGTCGCGTCCGAAGCCGACTGCGCCGACGAAGCGGCCATGGCAATCCGGGACGAAGCAGCCGACATGTTGCCCTGCTTGGGGGGCACGAGGTAATCCGGGCCCTCGGGGTGCGTCGCCGAGTTACGGACCTTGGCAAGCTCGCGGGGATCCGTCGCTACAATCCAGCCCCTACCGTCGGCCATCGTCACACGAAGCGAAGGCAGGCCGCGACCCTGCGGCACCGAGCCGAATACCGCATCGGGGCCGAAAGTAATCAACGCATCCTGACCCGGCGCCTGCGGGTTGCGCCCCACCCATGTCCAGTTGCCGTCGGCATGCTCTACGTGCCGCACGTACTCCAGGTCAATCGGGGTGCCGTCCGGGGAGGTCACCCGCATACGGCCCGTCGCGATCGCGCGCAATGCATGTTGCTCGCTGAGTCCGACGGAATGCCAAGTGTACGCACCAGTGCGGCGAATGACACGCTCAGCTGGATACCGCAACAGGTCTCCGCGATCCGGCTCGTTTGCAAAGCCAATGCTGTCCGTCGGTTCTGCGCCGTTCTCGCGCGGACCTGAAGCTCTGTTGGCCGCAGACGCCGCAGCCCCATGTCCCGAGTCAGGGACGCCGAGCCCTGTCGACCATTCGTTAGAGCAGCCGGCCAGAACGGCCGCTGCCAGCACCCATGCAAATCTGGTGTTCATCGGCAAACCCTGTGGTGGAAGCGAGTGCCGGCGATGCCGGCCGAGGGCCATCCCCTGACCCTCGAGCCCGGAGTCTACGCGGCCTTCACACAACGACACCAAGTACGCCGTCCCGAACCGGCCAGATTCACCGGTTCAGGTTGCTGCTGGTTCAGAACAAACTGAACGAGTCAGCTGAACGGGCAGCCCGTTTTCGCCTTGAGTTCGTCCGCATCAACGCCGGGCGCCGTCTCGACCAGCACCAGCCCGCTGTCGGTCACGTCGAACACCGCCAGGTCGGTGATGATCCGGTCCACCACGCCCACGCCGGTCAGCGGCAGCGTGCATTCGGGCAGGATCTTGTGGCTGCCGTCCTTCGCGGTGTGCTCCATCAGCACGACCACGCGCTTGACGCCGGCCACCAGGTCCATCGCGCCGCCCATGCCCTTGACCATCTTGCCCGGCACCATCCAGTTGGCGAGGTCGCCCTGGTCGGTCACCTGCATTGCACCGAGGATCGCCAGGTCGATGTGGCCGCCGCGGATCATGGCGAACGAGTCGTGGCTGCCGAAGTAGCTGGCGCCCTTGCGCGCGGTCACCGTCTGCTTGCCGGCGTTGATCAGGTCGGCGTCGACCTCGTCCTCGGTGGGGAACGGGCCGATGCCCAGCAGGCCGTTCTCGCTCTGCAGCCAGACGTCCACGCCCTCGGGGATGTGGTTGGCCACCAGCGTCGGCAGGCCGATGCCGAGGTTCACGTAGGCACCGTCGGTCAGCTCGCGCGCGGCACGCTGCGCCATCTCGTCACGGGTCCAGGCCATTACTTCGCTCCTCGCACGGTGCGCTGCTCGATGCGCTTCTCGGGGGTCGGGTTGTGCACGATGCGGTCGACGTAGATGCCGGGCAGGTGCACGTGGTCGGGGTCGATCTCGCCGACCTCCACCACCTCCTCGACCTCGGCCACGCACACCCTGCCGGCCATCGCGCAAGCCGGGTTGAAGTTGCGCGCGGTCTTTCGGAACACCAGGTTGCCGGCCTTGTCGGCCTTCCACGCCTTGACCAGGGAAACATCGGCGGTCAGCGCGGTCTCCAGCACGTAGTGCTTGCCGTCGAACTCGCGCGTTTCCTTGCCCTCGGCCACGACCGTGCCGTAGCCGGTGGCGGTGAAGAACGCCGGGATGCCGGCGCCGCCGGCGCGCAGCCGCTCGGCCAGCGTGCCCTGCGGGTTGAATTCCAGCTCCAGCTCGCCGGCCAGGAACTGCCGCTCGAACTCCTTGTTCTCGCCCACGTAGGACGAAATCATCTTGCGGATCTGGCGGGTCTCCAGCAGCAGGCCGAGGCCGAAGCCGTCCACGCCGGCGTTGTTGGAGATCGCGGTCAGGCCCTTGGCGCCGGAATCACGCAGCGCGGCGATCAGCGCCTCGGGGATGCCGCACAGGCCGAAGCCGCCGACGGCGAGCGTCAAGTTGTCGGCCACCAGACCCGCGAGCGCGGAAGCTGCATCAGCGTAGACCTTGCCGCGTTCGCCGACGGACTGACTTTTCCCTTTCGCGTCCATCTCACTCATACCAACACTCCTCTCAAGGCAGGCGCAGGCGGGCGCCGGCGCGACCGGGTTACTGCGCGGAAGTCTGCTCTGCAGCTGGCGACCTGGGCATTGGCCAATCGAGCAACACCCGGCCGACCCCATCCTCGTGGTAGGTCTTTCCCTCTCCCGGGGGCGTGACCGTCACGATCACCGTACCAACGCCCTTCTTCGCGTACTTGACGCGAATATTGTCGCCCTGCGAACTGCTCCGGTCGCGCTCGGCGAACCCTGCCGAAACCAGCGATCCATCGATCGATTCGAATACCGACTGCTGATCGCCTTCTAGATACTCAAGGCCGACGCGGCGGCGTGCTGGACGATCGGGACGCTCCAGCACCTCGTCATTGCGCAGGTGGTACCGAAAGCCGAGTTCAACGCCCTCAGGCAGTGGCTGCTCCAGCTGGCGTGCACGTGCAGGCCGATCGCCCCCCGCAGTTGCGGAATCCGTATTGGGTACTTGGACGGCGTCTGGTGCATCGCGCTCCCCGCAAGCTGCGACGAGCGTTACGAGGGCGACGGCAAGGAATGTCTTCTTCATGGGGGTACCCGCGGTTGATCTTGTCTGAAGATGGAGGAGGCTTATACGACGGCGTTCACGATGGCGGTCGCCAGTGCTTCCGGATCGTGGTTGACCGTATCCAGCTCGATCTCGGCCGCCTCCGGCCGCTCGTAGTCTGAGTCGATGCCCGTGAAGTTCTTGATCTCGCCGGCGCGCGCCCTCGCATAGAGGCCCTTCACGTCACGCTTCTCGGCAACCTCGAGCGGAGTGTCCACGAAGACTTCTATGAACTCCCCATCGGCGAACATCTCCCGCGCCATTCGCCGCTCGGCGCGGAACGGGGATATGAAACTGACGAGGACGATCAGACCCGCATCGGCCATCAGCCTGGCGACCTCCGCCACGCGGCGGATGTTCTCGACCCGGTCTTCGTCAGTGAAGCCCAGATCCTTGTTCAGCCCGTGACGGACGTTGTCGCCGTCAAGTATGTAGGTGTGGTGGCCCATCGCCAGCAGCTTTTTCTCCACGAGGTTGGCGATGGTGGACTTGCCGGAGCCGGACAGGCCGGTGAACCAGACGCAGCGTGGCGTCTGGTGCTTGATCCGCGCGCGCGCAGCCTTGTCGACGTCGACATGCTGCCAGTGGATGTTGCCCGCCCGGCGCAGGGCGAAGTCCAGGGTGCCCGCCGCGACCGTGCCGTTGGTCTGCCGGTCGATGAGGATGAAGGCGCCGAGGTGGCGGTTGTCTGCATACGCTTCGAAGGCGACGGGCTGGTCCAGGTACAGGTTGACCTGCGCGACTTCGTTGAGCTCCAGATGCTTGGCTGCCAACTGATCCTGCGTATTGACGTTGACCTTGTGCTTGATCTCGGTGACCTGCGCACTGACGGTACGGCTGCCGATCTTCAGCCAGTAGGGCCGCCCCGGCAGCAGCGGTTGCTCGCCGAGCCACAGCATGTGGGCGGCGAACTGGTCTGCCACCTCCGACGGGTCGCGGGCGGCGGCAATGACGTCACCGCGGCTGGCATCCACCTCATCTTTCAGGGTGAGGGTGACGGCCTGGCCCTCGATCGCGTGGTCCAGGTCGCCATCGGCGGTGACGATGGCCGCGACCATCGAACGCTGGCCCGATGGCAGCACCGCCACCTCGTCGCCGAGCGACACGCTGCCGCCGACGATCGTGCCGGCGAATCCGCGGAAGTTCTGGTTCGGCCTGCACACCCACTGGACCGGCAGGCGGAATCCGCGGTCCCGGGAGGTCCGGGTGACCTCTACTGTTTCCAGGTGTTCAAGCAGGCTGGGGCCGTCGTACCACGGCGTGGCCTCGGACAGGCCCAGCATGTTGTCACCCCTGAGCGCCGACAGCGGGATGGCAGTGACATGCTCGATACCCAGCTGTCCGGCCAGTTCAGCGTAGCCGGCACTGATGGCGTCGAATACGGCCCGGTCATGGTTCACCAGATCCATCTTGTTGACCGCCAGCACCACGTGCTTGATGCCCAAGAGCGACACGATGTAGCTATGCCGGCGGGTCTGAGTGAGAAGGCCCTTGCGAGCGTCAACCAGCACGATCGCCAGGTCCGCGGTTGACGCGCCCGTGGCCATGTTGCGGGTGTACTGCTCGTGGCCGGGGCAGTCGGCGACGATGAACTTGCGCTTGTCGGTACCGAAAAAGCGGTAGGCCACGTCGATGGTGATGCCCTGTTCGCGCTCGGCGGCCAGGCCGTCCACCAGCAGTGCGAAGTCGATTTCGCCGTTCTGGGTGCCGTGCCGCTTGCTGTCGGACTCGAGCGCGGCCAACTGGTCGTCCAGCAACAGCTTGGTGTCATGCAGCAGCCGGCCGATGAGGGTGCTCTTGCCGTCATCGACGCTGCCACAGGTGATGAAGCGCAGAAGGCTCTTGGTTTCGTGCTGCTGCAGGTATGCGGCCACGGCCGCTCGCGCGCTGGTGCTCGTGGCGTCCATCAGAAGTAGCCCTCCTGCTTCTTCTTTTCCATGGAGGCCGTGGGGTCCTGGTCGATTACGCGGCCCTGTCGTTCAGAGGTGGTGGACACCAGCATCTCGGCAATGATGGCCTCGAGGTTGTCGGCATCGGACTCGATCGCCCCGGTCAGCGGATAGCAGCCCAGGGTACGGAACCGGACCTTCTTCATCTGCGGCTTCTCCCCTTTGCGGAGAGGCAGGCGCTCATCGTCGACCATGATCAGCGCGCCATCACGCTCGACGACCGGACGCGGCTTGGCGAAGTACAGCGAGGGCACCGGTATGTTCTCGCGGAAGATGTAGAGCCACACGTCCAGCTCGGTCCAGTTGGAAATCGGGAACACCCGCACCGACTCGCCCTTGTGGATCCGCGTGTTGTAGAGGTTCCACAGTTCGGGACGCTGGTTCTTGGGGTCCCACCGATGCTGGGCATTGCGGAAACTGAAGATCCGCTCCTTGGCCCGCGACTTCTCCTCGTCGCGGCGGGCACCACCGATGGCGGCATCGAAGCCCCACTTGTCCAGGGCCTGCTTCAGGGCCTGGGTCTTCATCACGTCGGTATGAACCGTGGCGCCATGGCTGATCGGGCCGATCCCCTGCGCCAGGCCATCCGGGTTGGTGTGGGTGCGAAGCTCGACACCTGTTTCCTGCGCACGCTGGTCGCGGAACGCGATCATCTCGCCGAACTTCCAGCCCGTGTCCACGTGCAACATGGGAATCGGCGGGCGGGCGGGATAGAACGCCTTGACGAGCAGATGCAGCAGCACCGAGCTGTCCTTGCCCACGGAGTACATCATCACCGGGTTCTGGAACCCGGCGGCCACCTCGCGAAGGATATGGATGCTCTCGGCCTCGAGGCGGTCGAGGTGGGAAAGAGGGGGTAGATCCGACATGGGGCGCCCTGAAGTGCGGTCGACTCAACTTGACCGCCCAGAATACCGCGTGCCGCAGCGCTCGAACACATGCTTGAGATGCAGGCATGCCGCCCGGCGGTGACTTTTATTACAATCGCCGCCCGCTGCGGCCTTGCAGCCACACCAGGGACGGCCCGGCAGCCGTTGCCCCGCGAACGAGACCCCGATGGACTGGACGCAGTCATTCACCCGATACGCCTCCGACCCGTTCTCCGGCTGGCCCGAGGATCGCCCCCTGCAGGCGCGCAAGCTTGCCGAGTCCTTGGGCCGCTACGCTGCAGCCCGCTCTATGCAGCCCGGTGCTGCAATCAGTGCGGTCATCGCGTCAGCACGCGAGAGGTCGGCACGGCCGGCGCCCACGCTGTTCCTCATCAACTGCGGCAGCTCCGGCTCCCACTGGGTCGAGGCCATGTTGGCGGCATTGGGGGGCGTGCATGCATGCGGCGAGGTCTACCTGCCCCCGGGCATCGATCCTGGCGGATTCGAAACGCAGGACCGGGTGGCGTTCCTCGATGCCCTGCACCAGTTGCACATGGAACATCCCGCGCCCGTAGAACCGTCCGAGGTACTGATCAATTCGGCCCACAGCTGGGGGCCGCACGACGCGATGGGCGCGTCGGCCATTGCGGTCCTGCTCGTACGCGACCCCATCGACGTCGTGGCTTCACGGACATTCCGCAAACCGCGTCTGCGCCGCTATCTGACGCCCGACGCCAGCGATTCGGAATACCTCGACCGCAACATTGCGTATGTCGAAAAGTTCTACCGCTCGGCCTTGCGCCGCAAGCCGCCGCACGTGGTCCGCTACGAGGATTTCACCTCGCAACCCGTTGAAACGCTGGGCCGGCTTGCCACCCTGCTTTCCCGCACCCCGGATCGGGAACGGCTGGACGAGATCGCCCGGACCTACTCTGCCGCGGGCCAGCAGGACAGTGGCCGCCGCCTGAGCAACGTGTTCCAGGGGTCGCGCGGTACTGCCGACCCTGAGCTGCGTCAGACGCTGGCGATGCGACTCGCCGGGATTCGATCCGACCTCGGCTACGGGTAGACGCCAGGCTCCCCACGAATGCCCGGCGTGCCGGTCCCGGTTAGAATTGGCGCTTTCCATTCCCGCGCAATGCATGCCCGTGGCCGCGTTGCACAAATCCAGAACTGCTGAAGGAACCCCCGCACGATGAAGATCCTCGTCGGCTACAAGCGCGTGGTGGACTACAACGTCCGCATCCAGGTCAAGCCGGACGGCTCCGGCGTGGTCACCGACGGCGTGAAGCTGTCGGCCAACCCGTTCGACGAGATCGCGCTGGAAGAGGCGCTGCGGCTGCGTGACAAGGGCATCGCCACCGAGGTCGTGGTCGCCACCATCGCCCCGGCCGACGCCCAGGCCCACCTGCGCAACGGCCTGGCCATGGGTGCCAACCGCGCCATCCACGTGGTCGCCGACAAGCCGATCCAGTCGCTGACCGCGGCGCGCACGTTCCTGAAGCTGATCGAGAAGGAGCAGCCGGACCTGGTGATCCTGGGCAAGCAGGCCATCGACGACGACGCCAGCCAGACCGGCCAGATGCTGGCCACGCTGTGGGGCCGTCCGCAGGCGACGTTCGCGTCCAAGGTGGAAGTGGCCGACGGCAAGGCGACCGTGACCCGCGAGGTCGACGCCGGGCTGGAAACGCTCGAGGTCGACCTGCCCGCCGTGGTCACCACCGACCTGCGCCTGAACGAGCCGCGCTTCATCAAGCTGCCCGACATCATGAAGGCCAAGAGCAAGCCGCTCGAGACCATCGCCTTTGATGAGCTGGGCGTGGACGTGGGCGACACCCTCAAGACGCTCTCGCACGCCGCCCCGCCCAAGCGTGGCAAGGGCGTGATGGTGAAGGACGCCGCCGAACTGGTGGCCGCGCTCAAGCAGAAGGGACTGCTCTGACGCCGGCACATCGTCCAACGATGCGCGCGTAGCAGCCCTTACCCACCGCCATTCGATTCCCGCAGCAGCGGGAATGACGGAACAGGAACCACCCGCCATGTCCAAAGTCCTCATCATCGCCGAGCACCTCAACGGCCAGCTCAACGGCTCCACCGCCAAGTGCGTGACCGCCGCGCAGGCGCTGTCGCCGGAGACCATCGACGTGGTCGTGCTGGCCGCCGACCCGGCCGACGTCGCCTCGCAGGCCGCAAAGCTGGACGGCGTGGCCCGCGTGATTGCCGTGGCCAACCCCGCCAACGAGCACGCCATCGCCCAGGTGCTGGCGCCGCAGGTGGCCAAGCTGGCCGACGGCTACAGCCACGTGTTCGGCCCCTCCACCACGTTCGGCAAGGACCTGATGCCCTGCGTCGCCGCGCTGCTGGGCGTGGCCCAGGTATCGGACGTGATGGCCGTCGAGGGCAGCCACACCTTCAAGCGCCCGATCTATGCCGGCAACGCCATCGTCACCGTCGAGGCGCCGGCCGACCACACCGTCGTCGCCACCGTGCGCACCGCGTCGTGGTCCGAGGCCGGCCAGGGCGGCAGCGCCGCGGTCGAGAACGCCTCGGTCGATGCCGAGCTGCCGACGCACACCCGGTTCATCGGCCTGGCGGCAGGTGAGTCCGACCGCCCCGACCTGCAGAGCGCCAAGCGTGTCGTTTCTGGCGGCCGCGGCGTCGGTTCGGCCGAGAACTTCAAGATCATCTACGACTTCGCCGACAGGATCGGCGCCGCCGTGGGCGCCTCGCGCGCCGCGGTTGATGCAGGCTACGTGCCGAACGAGATGCAGGTCGGCCAGACCGGCAAGATCATCGCCCCGGAGCTCTACATCGCCGTCGGCATCTCCGGCGCGATCCAGCACCTGACGGGCATCAAGGACGCCGGCACCATCGTGGCGATCAACAAGGACGCGGACTCGGCCATCTTCGAAATCGCCGACATCGGCCTGGTGGGCGACCTGTTCAAGGTGCTGCCGGAGCTTGAAGCGGCACTGGGCTGACCCGGGGTGCAGGGCGTGGACAAGAAGGTGATGGTGGTTTTCGGCACCCGGCCGGAAGCCATCAAGATGGCGCCGGTAGTGACGGCGCTCCAGGCGATGGATGGGGTCGAGACGCTTGTCGCGGTCACCGCCCAGCACCGGCAGATGCTGGATCAGGTCTTGGACCTGTTCGACATCTCGCCCGATGACGACCTGGATGTAATGGAGCCCGGACAGACACTCCCAGGCGCCTTTTCCAAGATCCTCCTCGGAATGGGCCGCGTGCTCGAGTCCAGGCGCCCGGACCTGGTGCTGGTCCACGGCGATACCAGCACGACACTGGCCACCGCCCTCGCGGCGTTCTACGCAAAGGTGCCCGTGGGCCACGTCGAGGCCGGTCTGCGCACCGGCAACATGCAGGCACCGTGGCCCGAGGAAGCGAATCGGCGTTTGACCGCTCCGCTGACCTCGCTCCATTTCGCACCGACCACCCGGTCCCGCGACAACCTGCTTGCCGAGGGCATGCACGGTGAACATGTGCATGTCACCGGCAACACCGTTATCGATGCCCTGCTTGCGGTGGCGGCGCGGATCAAATCGGACGACCAACTCAAGAAATCCCTCGCCGCGAAGTTCCCCTTCATCGACGGGTCGAAGCGACTTGTTCTCGTGACCGGACATCGCCGCGAAAACTTCGGAGACGGCTTCGAACAGATGTGCGCGGCCCTTGCCGACCTTGCGGATCGCGGGGACGTGCAGGTGGTCTACCCCGTGCACCTCAATCCCAACGTCCAGGAGCCGGTCAATCGCATCCTGGGCAACCGGCCGGGCATCGTCCTCATCGAGCCGCAGGAGTACCTGCCCTTAGTCTATCTGATGACGCGCTCGCACCTGATCCTTACCGACTCGGGAGGCGTGCAGGAAGAGGCGCCTTCGCTGGGCAAGCCGGTGCTGGTGATGCGCGAGACGACCGAGCGCCCCGAAGCCGTAGAGGCCGGTACCGTCCGCCTTGTCGGCACCAACCGGGACAGGATCGTCGCGGAAACCGGGCGCCTGCTGGACGACCCTGATGCGTACGACGCCATGTCGCGAGCGCACAATCCTTACGGCGACGGCCATGCCGCGTCGCGTATTGCCGCCTTGATTGCCGGACGCAACGATGTCGCTCCGTTCGTGACGCCACAGACAGAGGCCGTGCCATGACCGTCATCCAGCCCGTGATCCTGTCAGGCGGCTCCGGCACCCGGCTCTGGCCGTTGTCGCGCTCCGCGCATCCGAAACAGTTCCTGCCCCTCGACGGCGACCGGTCGATGCTCCAGGACACCTGGGGTCGCGTTGCACCGATCGCGGGTGCCCCGGCGCTCGTGGTGGCAAACGAAGAGCACCGGTTCATGGTCGCCGAACAGCTGCGCCAGACGGGCTGCGGGGATGCCACCATCCTGTTGGAGCCGGTGGGTCGCAACACGGCCCCTGCGATCGCGGTCGCAGCGCTCGAGGCCCAGGCCAGCGGCCAAGACCCGCTCCTGCTGGTATTGCCCTCCGACCATCTCGTCCGGGATGAGGCCGCCTTCCGGGAAGCGGTCGTTACGGCGGCAACTGCCGCCGAAGCAGGGCACCTGGTCACCTTCGGGATCGTTCCGACCGGGCCGGAAACCGGCTACGGCTATATCAGGGCGGGCGAGGGAACGGACACTGCGAGGCCCGTCGCGTCGTTCGTCGAGAAGCCCGACCATGAAACGGCGGCTAGCTATGTAGCATCCGGCCAGTACTACTGGAACAGCGGGATGTTCATGTTCCGCGCGTCGCGCTACATCGCCGAACTCCAACGCAGCCAGCCGGACATGGTCGCCGCCGCCCGCACGGCCCTGGAACGCGCACGCCGCGACGCTGACTTCGTGCGTCTCGACCCCGAGGCCTTCGCTGCATCGCCGTCCGATTCGATCGACTACGCGGTCATGGAGAAGACGGCGGACGCGGTGGTGGTCCCGATGGCGGCCGGCTGGAACGATGTCGGCTCCTGGGCCGCCCTTTGGCAGATCGCCGAGCAGGACGGCGATGGCAACGCCCACCACGGCGATGTCCTTGCCAGCGACTGCCGCAACTCGCTGGCGTGGGCCGACGGCCGCCTGGTCGCGCTGCTGGGGCTGGACGATGTCATCGTCGTCGACACGGCCGATGCACTCCTGGTCGCCCACAGGACCAAGGCCCAGGGCGTCAAGGACATCGTCGAGGCGCTCAAGCGGGCCGGACGCCCTGAAGCCAGTTGGCACCGGAAGGTGTACCGGCCCTGGGGCGCCTACGACTCCATCGACCTGGGCGAGCGCTTCCAGGTCAAGCGCATCACCGTCAAGCCCGGAGCGACACTCAGCCTGCAGATGCACCACCATCGCGCCGAGCACTGGATCGTCGTCAGCGGCACGGCCCGGGTCACGCGCGGCGAGGACACGTTCCTGCTGACCGAGAACCAGAGCACCTACATCCCGATTGGGGTCACGCACCGGCTTGAAAATCCCGGACAGCTTCCGCTCGAGCTCATCGAAGTGCAGTCGGGCAGCTACCTGGGTGAAGACGACATCGTCCGCTTCGACGACGTCTACGGCCGTACCGGCTGACCCGTCACACGCAAGCAACAACAGGAGAAAGCATTGGCCAGCACCCCCCGGGTCAGCGTCCTCGTACCGTGTTTCAACGAGGAGAACGCGGTCGACGAGACCATCCACAAACTCGACGCCGCGCTGTCGCCGCTGGGTGACTTCGAAATCGTCGCCATCGACGATGGGTCCGTCGACCGGACACTCGAACGCCTCAATGCGCTGGCAACCCGCTACTCACGGCTCCGGATCGTCGAGCACGACCGGAATCGCGGCTATGGCGCCGCGCTGAAGACCGGCATGCGGCACGCGGCGTCCGACATGATCGCGATCACCGATGCCGACGGCACCTACCCGGTCGAGGACCTTCCCCGCCTGGTCGAGCTCTCAGCCAACTACGACATGGTTGTCGGCGCACGCACGGGAAGCGACGTCACGTACTCGAAGATCCGCAAGATCCCGAAGTACTTCCTGCATCGCTGGGTGAACTGGATCGTCAACCTCAAGGTGCCCGACATCAACTCCGGCATGCGCGTGTTCCGCAAGGACATGGCGCAGAAGTTCGTCCGCATCCTGCCGAATGGTTTCAGCTTCACCATCACGATCACCATTTCCTCGCTGCGCAACAACTATCGCGTCCGCTACGAGCCGATCAACTACTACCAGCGCACCGGCAAGTCGAAGATCCATCCGATCAAGGACACGCTGCGCTTCCTGCAGATCATCGGCCGCACCGGGATGTACTTCGCGCCGCTGCGCATCCTTGCGCCGATCGTGGTCCTGCTTGGGCTGGCGACAACGGCCAGCCTCGCGCACGACCTGTTCGTATTGCGCGACCTCACCGAGAAGTCGCTGCTGCTGCTGGTCTCGACGTTCAACGTCGGGATGTTCGCGATGCTTGCCGACATGATCGATAAACGCAGCCAGGTATGAGCCGACAGGACGCCCCGGGCTTCGAGTACCGCGACAACGCCGAGCACCACGAGGCGCAGGCCCGGCTTGGGAATTTGACGGCGTACTACGCCTGGACGCTGGACCTCTTCGGCCGGGCCTTCGATGGACCGGCCGCCGATGCGGGTGCCGGCTCGGGGCATTTTTCCTCGTTGCTGGCCGATCGCGTCGATCGCCTCGTGCTGCTGGAGGGTGGCGTCCAGAACCTGGAAGCGCTGAGGCACCGGTTCGCGTCGAGGGGGAACATCTCCGTCGAGGATTGCGACCTGACCTCCTGCGAGGAGACCCTGCGCCGACACGGCGTGCGCAGCATCTTCACCCTGGACGTGCTCGAGCACCTCCCCGATGACCTTGCGGTACTTCGCCAGTTCCATTCCGCACTTCCTCCGGGCGGCCGGCTGTTCATCAAGGTGCCCGCCCTCCAGTGGCTCTACGGCCCCGTGGATGAGGCCTCCGGCCACTACCGTAGATACAGCCGACGCGGCCTGGGCCGCGTCGTGCAGGCCGCGGGCTTCGACATCGATCGCTGCCACTACATGAACATTGCCGGGGTGGCGCCCTACTTCCTGAAATCACGCGTTCTCAAACGCCAGGAAAACTTCTCGCGCACGTTCACCCCCAAGCAGATCCGCCGGATCCAGCAGGTCATGCCGTACCTCAGGGTCATTGATCGGATTACAGGCCCGTTCCTCGGCCTTTCCGTGGTGTGCGTAGCCACCCGCCGCTGACATGCGCTACCCGCTTGCCACCTATCTGCGGGCGGGACTTTTTTTCACCGTCTATGGGCTGGTGAAGTACCTGCCGCCGCCCATCGGGGATGTGTGCCGATACGCCGTGCTCAAGCTGTTTGTCGCGGAGCTGCGCAGCTGGAAGATCAAGGACGGCGTGACGGTCTGGTTTCCGGAGGGCGTGCGGATCGGCCGCCACGTCACCATCAACGAGAACGTATTCCTGGACGGCTATGGCGGCCTTGAGATCGGCGATCACTGCCGGATTGCCCATGGCTGCTCCTTCATCAGCGAGGACCACGTGTTCGATGATCCCGACACGCCCATCTGGCAGCAGGGCAAGCGCGGCGCGCCGATCAAGCTGGGGCAGGACGTCTGGCTCGGCTGTGGCGTGCGGGTGATGCGGGGCGTGACGATCGGACACGGATCCGTCGTCGGGGCAGGCGCCGTCGTGACGCGCGACCTGCCCGATGGGGTGATCGCGGTGGGCGTACCTGCACGTGTCGTGGGGCGGAGGGGCGCAGATGCGACCCCGTGAGCACGCCCGGGGCCTGGCGGGCGAAGGCTTGCGGATGGTTGCGTTGTCGGGTGCCAGCCTGGCACTGGGATACGCGCTGACGTTTGCGCTGACCGAGTGGGTCGGTTTTGACGCGCGGATTTCGTACACCGCCGCGCTGGTCGTCTGCTCGATTGCCAACTTCTTCGCATGCAGGCACTGGGTATTCCGTGGCCTCGCCGGCCCGCTGTGGGCGGAAGCACTGCGCTTCTTTCCATCGGTGCTCGCGTTCAGGGCATTCGAGGTGTTCCTGTTCTCGTGGCTGCTCGGCGCATTGCCGAACTACCACGCAACATATTTCGTAACCGCAGCCATCGCCATGGCAGGCAAACTGCTCGTCTCCAAGCTCTTCATTTTCCGGCGCCCACCACAGACGCCGTTGGCATGAACGCGAATCCATGACCATCCTTGTCACCGGCGCGGCCGGCTTCATCGGTGCCTATACGTTCCGCGCCCTGCAGGCGCGCGGTGATCGCGTGGTGGGGATCGACAACTTCAACGATTACTACGACCCGCGTTTGAAGCGGGACCGGGTGGCCGCACTTTGCCCGGGATTGGAACTGATTGAGGCCGACATCGCCGACCTGGACGCCCTCCAGCGGACATTCGAGTCCGTCAAGCCAAGCCGTGTGGTCCACCTCGCCGCGCAGGCCGGCGTACGCTACTCGTTGACTCACCCGCATGCCTACGTGCGGAGCAACCTGGACGGCTTCGTCAACGTGCTGGAGCAGTGCCGGCATGGAGGCGTGGAGCATCTTGTCTATGCCAGCTCGTCGTCGGTCTATGGCGACTCTGCAACGCCGCCGTTCAGCGAGGACCAGCGCATCGACCGGCCTCGCTCCCTGTACGCGGCTACCAAGGCGGCCAACGAGTTGATGGCGCACACGTACGCCCATCTCTACGGACTGGCTGCGACCGGCTTGCGCTTCTTCACCGTGTACGGCCCATGGGGCCGTCCGGACATGGCACCGGTACTGTTCTCCCGTGCGGTGTTGGCAGGCCGACCGATCCAGGTGTTCAACCACGGGGAGATGCGGCGCGACTTCACGCACGTCGATGACATCGTGCGGGGCGTGGTCGCGGCGTTGGACTGCCCTTCGGACGGTGCGCCGCCACACCGCGTCTTCAACCTCGGCAACCACGCGCCGGTTGAGCTCGAACACTTCATCGACGTCATCGCGGCGGCCGCCGGCCGGCCCGCGGAGCGCCAGTACCGCCCCATGCAACCCGGGGACATGGTGGAAACGATGGCTGAAACCAGCCGGGCTGCGGACGCCCTCGGCTTCCTGCCCTCCACGCCCATCGAGACAGGCCTGCCACCCGTGGTGCGGTGGTGCGCCGACTACTTCGGCGACGACGTCTAACCTTCGTCGCCCGCGCCCTGACCCATGGGCGCTCTTCGCCGCTGCCGTATCCCTGACGGCCCAACCCGACCTCGCACATGACACAGCCACGCGCCCAGCCAGCCCGACCCGCACCCTTGCCAGACGACAACCGGCCCGCGGGTGGCCAACCCGCGCGGCTGACCTGGGCCTGGCTGCCGGTGGCCGCAGTCATCGTGGCCATGTTCTACCCGGGCATCATGTCCAACGACAGCCATGCCTCGCTGGAACAGGCACGCACGCTGCAGTTCACCAGCTGGCACCCGCCCATCATGGCGCTGGTATGGGCCGTGTTGGACCGCATCGTGGAGGGCCCGGCACTGATGCTGGTCGCGCAGGCCGTGCTGTACGCGACCGCCTGTGCCCGGCTCTGCATGGAAGCCCTTCCACGGCTGGTTGAACGCTGGTCCGCCTGGGTCGTGGTGCCGCTGTTCGGCCTGTTCCCGCCCGCCATGACCTTGAACGGCATGATCTGGAAGGACGTGTGGATGTCAGGCCTGCTGCTGTTCGCCGTGGCCTACCTGTTCCGGATGGCCAACACCACGCAACAGCACGTGCGCGTGCGCGCCTTTGCGATCCTCCTGCTGTGCTGCCTACTGGCCACGGCGTTCCGGCACAACGCCATCGCCGCCACGGCGGGCCTGCTCGCCGGTGGCGTGTACTACCTGTGGCCCCATCGCCACCGCGGCTGGCAGTTGCTGCGTGCCTGCATTGGCGGCGTAGTGCTGGCCGTGGTCCTGCTGGTCCCGGTGACCGCCCTTAACCGGCTGGTGGCCAAACCCGCCCACGTGACGACGCCGATCCTGATGCACGACATCGCCGGCATCATCGTCAACGCCGATGAGCCCTGGCGCGCGGCGCGCCTGGCCCTGTCCGCTGCGCCCAACCTTACCGACCAGTCCGCGCGCGAATTCACGCGCGGCATCAAGAAGCACTACTCGCCTGCCGCCGCTGCCCGCATGGTCCGTACCACACGTCGACCTGACGCACCGTTCGCGATCAACGTCTACAAGCTGGACCACGATGCGGAGTCGGTGAAGCGGGCCTGGCAGACCTTGTTGCGGCGCTATCCACGCGCATACCTCACGCATCGACTCGACACATTTGCCTGCCTAATGCAGCTTTGCGAAATGGAGCAATGGAAGATCCACAGCTACGTGCTAAATAAAGAGTATGTCGCCGTCACAGCCGATGGTTGGCTCCAACCCGCCCTCCGCCGCACATTTGGTAGTGAGATGTTCGCGCGCGCCTACATACCGGCAGGATGGCTGCTTTTTCTAGTTTTGTTAGCTGCCACCGACACCTTGATGCGCCGCAAAAACACCATAACTCTGTTTCTTGCGCTTAGCGGAGTGGGGCTCGCCTCATCGCTCTTGCTGACATCGCCTATTGAAAGCTATCGATATGTACATTGGGCAGTCCTGATCGCTTGGAGCAGTTTGGCCCTTGTGATCGAGCGACGCTATGTCAGTCCTGCACATATCACGAAAAGAGCGCAAACCTAGGCTTGACGCCCAATCCTGTTCGCCAACTCCTCGTTTAGCCTGTCGGCGATCCCGACGTCAGGCGAGAAGAGCGAAGCACGTCGCCATGTGGCATTGTCGAAATGACGAGCAGGAGGAAGTGCCCAGTATGGGCGGGGATACGAGTACCAGGCTCTACGCTGTAGATGCCAAGCATCAAAAATCGCGGCCGAGCAATTTGAAATGGCGAACAGGCTACCGACCACCAGATAGCGCTCGATCTCACCCTGCACACCACCACCGATGCAAAGCACTCCATCGCCCTCCGTCAGCCCCACGAGGTTGGCCAAAATAATCGCTGCCGATACCGCTTCGAAGTGCACAAGGAGATTGTTTGCCACTATAACGTCGTAACGCCCTCCATTTTCTACTTTAGAGGACAGGTCACGAACCGAGAATTCCGCGCGACCAAGAAGCCCCTGAATAAGTCTGAATCGTCCATCACGCTGCTCGACAAAATACTTATCCAGCACGTCTTGCGGCACCTGCTCGGCGCTTCGCCGCTCGATAACGCCTGTCCTGGCTCTACGCACACAAGACGGCTGGACGTCTGAGGCAGACAACTCGACGTTCTCCAAAATGCCCCGTTGGTGCAGCACGGTTAGCAGTGAATAAACCTCCTCGCCTGTGCTACATGCACCAATGTGGACACGCACGACTCCTTTACGCTCGACTATCAGTGAGATCGCCGAGCACAGAGCCTCGATCAGCGGCCTATTTCGAAACATCAGCGTGCTGGTCGTTGGGACCGGCTGTGCAGCAACACCTATGCCCATCCATTCGGCGTCCAATGACATCAGGTCAGCCAGCTCGTAGGCAGCACTGCGCTCATGCAGTTCAGCGCGCAACAGCAATGCTGCTGCCAACCGGGGGTGTTTGAATCCCATACGTCTTGCGGACAGGAGCGGCCCATCAAGATCAAGTGAAGTATCGCGGGTCAACCGCAGCATCCGCTCGGGGCTTCCCTCTCCAACCGCAATCAGAACCGCCGGCACCAGTGGGTTCTGGCGCGCTACTAGGTACTTCAGTAGAGATTTTTGACTATTTGCGGATAGGCTCGCTACTCGCAACGCGAGCATCGGAAGCGCGTCAGACTGCTCAGACAGCCTGCCGAGGATTTCACACAGCTCTGCCAAGGGTCTCCAGGCAGCAGGCCTCAAGTCAGCAGCCCGCTCGGCCAGACGCAGTGCCGCTGAATTAAACCCGCTTCCAACGAGAATTCGAGCGATGCGACTAAGCGTTCGCTCGTCATCTGGTAACTCAAACTCGGGCATCAGCATCTATCCCCTGAGGTTCGCGGATGGCTCCAGGCGCCGAATCGATCCTCGACTGGTTGTCAGCTGCAAACGTACCCCATGTTCGCTGGCGGCAGCTCCATTCATAACCAAATCGATCTTGCTGAGTCGGGGCCATGCGTTGGATGGGAAACAGTCCCGATCGACGACTACCGCCAGTCTAAAAGGAATTTTGATAGGCCCGCGCAGATATGCACGAAACTGCACCGGCGCCGACTTTACTGCCAAATCCTCGACGAACTTCCACTTCTGCCCAAACTCAAATTCATAACGAACCCGACCAGTGGCCTTGTCGTTGTGGTAGGGCGCGGCCAGGGACAGAGATACTTCCAAATCCCCTCGCTCATGCACTTCTATAATACCAGCTGCTTCCATGTAATCGCCCGCAGCAGGCGCAGTGTTTGCCAACCAGACCGAGACAGATTTTGCGCCCTCGCCCAGCGAGGGAGGGTTGCAAGGTGAATTGCACGAGTAGGAAACATCGGTGAACGACACTCGCGGAGAGACCGAAGTGGCGTTGCGTGGCGCCCCTGCCGCGCCAACGCTGATGCTGGCACTTGACGTAATCTTTTCTTTCGCGCTTTCTGCCAACCGCGGCACTTCAAAAACGACGGCGCGAGATGGCGCGGCAGCTACCTGTTCCGCCACCTGATCCAGCGCAGCCGCACTCGCCCGCTCGAGACTTTCCACTATAGAACTCGATTCAGCAGGAAGCTTGTCCGGGTGGTTCAGCAAAATGGCAAGGCTTGAATGAAGCTCCGCGCTACTGAATGGCAGATCCACGCAGAAGTCGCCGCGGCCAATCTCTTCGAAATGACTACGGACTTTGGGATCGTAGGCTAGGCCTACGACACGTTTTTGCAATCGGTGTGCAAGCAGACACGCGTGGAGCCGCATCGAAACCAGGAGGTCGACCTCCTTTAGCGCCCCCACCAGCGACTCGGGTGAAAGCGGAGCGGGAAGCATCACCGCCGGAACAGTGTCTTTGAGGGAGCGGAACACTTCGGCGATGGCACTTACATCAGTACGAGGTCCAGCCTGCATGGGAACCCCCACGACAGCAATCCGACTGCGACTCGAGAGCTCATTAAGCACATCAGCCACCGTCAGTGCCAATGCTGCTTGATCGCAGCGCGCCCATGGCCTCAGGTTAAGCCCCACGATCGTGTATCCCGCCTCCCTCAATGCGGCAATCTCCAGGTTAGGCTGGCCTGACGGCAGCTCAAGGGCATATACAACGTCAGGCGCTTGGGATGCGTGCACACCGCATTCTTCAAGCAGCCTCAAGGATTCATCATCACGTACCGTTATTGAATCCGCCTGGTCGGCAACATAACGAACCATCCGCTTAGCATCGAGCGCGCTTAGTGGTCCCACGCCCAGCCCGACCACATGAAACGGGAGTTCGAACATTTTCCCCATCAAGGGCAGGGCCGCGAATCCTGCGATTGATATTTCAGGGTAACGGAATAAGCCGGGAATCCCCCCGGAGCGTTCGAATGTATAGTCATGCCAAAGCCCGCCACCACCCAACACCACGGCACTCGCGCTGCGGACGGCGGATAGCGCATGATCAAGTGACTTCCGGGAAAACGCCTGAAGCCCGTGGCTTCGCTCTACCTGGGATGGATTCTCGGCGGCAACCCATACCTGCGTCGCCGGATCAGCATTCTCTATACGCTGCGCAATGGATCTTAGAATCAACTCGTCGCCCGCATTACTTGCCCCATAAAAGCCAGAAACGATGACATGCCTAGCACGCCCGGACGATTCACGAAGAGACTCTCTTATTTCCGCCCCGCGATCGCTACCCAGCCATGCACAGCCGGCCATCTCAAGAACAGCATGCATTTCATCAAACAGTGCCATCCAGCGATGTTCATACAAGTGATTATCTATTAGACGCTTGAAGGCAGCTTCCGCCATGCGATTGTAGCGTGCAGGATCCGCAAGAAGATCCCCAACTTGCAGAATAAGATCCTCCGGATCGCTGTATCCAATTATCTCGCTGTCGTAATTGAAGAACTCAGCCATCTCGTCGAACCGTCCCGTAGCGACAACGGCACCACTTCCGACCGACTCGAAAACACCACATTTAATATTTATGTAACCTGCACGGGTAAGTGGGAAATTGACGTGGACCTTCCCGGATCGGCTGGCCTGGACCATACGCCTCCCTTCTACCACCTCACTCCCCGGCAAACTCCAGCCGCGACCGTATGTTCTTACCTGGAGTTCCTCAGCCACCCGGGACATAATACTGTTACGTTCCGGTCGAGCTGTCGCGTGACCAATGCATACGACATCGGCGGCCAGCTCTGGGGTTTCGCCCACCTCCTGCGTGACAAATCCGCGGTCGATCCCGAAAGGGAAGTACAGCGTATTTTCAATGCCTGCATCCCTATACATCGCGAGCGCGTGCTTCGCATTGGTCGTATGGAAATCGAACACTGAAATGTGCGGATGTACGGTTGGAAATACATCCGGATCGCTCAACGTTACGCCAACCAGTACTACACCCTGACTTTTCAACGCGTCTGCGTCCGCAGCGTTGAATGTCAGCCCGCCTGCGCAACACACAATCAACTGGGGTTTGAACTCGTTAATGAATGGCTGAAGCCCCGTCGCGCTCAGGTACACCGGGCCATTGCCTCCGCGCGCTCCTCCAGGGTTCTCAACCAAGCCCTTATGTTTTGCAAGATCGATATCAAGAACACGGTGACCGAGATTCCTCAACGAGCGTGACAAGCACGAAACTATGTCGGTGGCCCCATTTACAGACCTGCCGACGAAAAGAATGCGCCAGTGGAAGCCTTGGTCAAATTGCTTGGTCTTAAGTTCGCGCCTTGCCTTTTCAATAGCTGGATTCGGGTTCACCAATCACCTCTCGATCTTGAAAATCCTGATAAACGAATTCGCGGGCGTTGAGCGATAGTTGCCGGGTCGGTATGCGCCCGGAAACGAGTTCTGAGAGTAAGCGCGCTCGCGAATCCGAGGAAAAATTGGCCTCTACTGCGAGGCGGGCTGCCCTCCGCACCTCTTCGCGACGGCTGCCAATCTTGAGGCTGTCTACAAGAGAAAGAACCTCATTCATGTCCTGAGCGTATAGAGCCCAAGGCGCATGTTGGCTAGGTGGAGCGCGTGTAATGACTGGAAGGCCCACCGCCGCATACTGGATAACGCGACTAGGCAGATCGAACCATCCAAGCTTTGGTAAAGCCTTGAAGTCGTATGCGCTACCTGCGTAATCTGCGAACACTTGTGGAAGGTTTAGGCCGGCAACAAAATGCGGGAGCACCGCTAATAGTGCCGGCACTCCGTACAGCTCGCCCTTGTGCATGCCGTAAGGATCGTTGAGCACTTTGCCGTAGACGCAGATGCGGTCCGAAGCTTGGGACAGCAACTTATACCGATCTTTCTTAGCCGTGGTATGCAGGTTTCCTATAAAAACCAGGTCGCGGCGTGGAGTGCTAGCTGTAGCTTCACCCGTGTAAGACCAAATATTGGGATCAATCCAAAACGGCATGTTGATGCCGGGCTGGTGTCCTCGTGCCTGATAAAAATCCAGGACAGGTGTGCTCCCGCAGTGCAGCACATGGTCATAACAGTCGACGACATGCCTGTAAGTTACTTCATAAAGAACTGGATCGTCGGGCAGCCACACAATGGTTTGAATCCCTGCCGCTTTAAGCCTGGATATTTGAGCCTCGGAGAGCGCGCTGGCGCGGAAATTCAGAAGTGCGTCCGGACGACCAGCCAAGACAGTTTCCACTACTGCATCGATTCGCTCTATGTCGCGAGTCGAAGTCGTAAAGCGATGCCCGTGCCAGACTGGCCCTGTGGATACAACTTCATGCCCCAGAGCGCGGAGAGAGCCTTCAAGGGCGACGCAGACGTGTCTTTCAACGACCTCATCGAATAGCACAATCTTCACTGGGTTACCCTCGCTCTCCTGCACCAGATCGACGCCTGCATAGAGAACAAGCACCGTCGCCGCTTTGCGTGCCCGTTCCGTGCAAAGCTTCGCGCGAAAGCGCACCCGGACGGTGCAACGCGTTCACACGTCGCTTGAGAGATTTCATTCTGAATCTCGCCTAATTGCTGGGCAAATCAAAACTGGAAATAGATGAAGCTCTTGACGGCCAGGGGCATGCTGGCAAGTGCCAATGCGGCAATGCCGCCAAGCACGAACGCAGCCACCTGGGGCTTGAGCGTGGGCAGGCGCGACGCCAATCGCAAGCGCGCCGAGCTGACACCGATCATCAATGTATCGATGAAGAGCGGCAGAAGAACCGCCAGATAGGGAATCGCCGCCCGCGTGTCACCCGCGCTTACGCCGACGAACGCCTGCAGTACGTCGACGGTATCGCCGAAGTCCTGCGCACGGAACGGGATCCACGTGAGAAGCACAAACAGCTGTGTGACCGCCCAGGCCGCTGCACCCCATAGAACGGCGACCATCGCCGGGCGCGGGATGGCGCCGGTGAGCCCCGCCCAAGCCTTGTGGACCGAAAGTGCCAAACCATGCAACGCACCCCACAGGACGAAGTTCCAGCTGGCGCCGTGCCACAGGCCGCCCAGCAGCATGGTGATCATCAGGTTGCGCTGGCGCTTGGCTTCGCCTCCCCGGTTGCCTCCCAAGGGGATGTACAGGTAGTCGCGCAGCCACGTGGACAACGAAATGTGCCAGCGCCGCCAGAACTCGGTGATGCTGGTCGAGATGTAGGGATACGCGAAGTTGCGCATCAGCTCGAAGCCCAGCATCCGCGCGACGCCGATGCCCATCATTGAGTATCCGGCAAAGTCGAAGTAGATCTGGCCGTAGAACCCGACAGTGGCCATGACCTTGGTGTGCGCATCGAACTGGCCGACATCCGCGAACACCTGATCGACGAACGGGGAGATCGAGTCCGAGAACACGGACTTGTAGATGAATCCAACGAGGAACAGCTTCATGCCCACCAGGAACTGCGTGGAGTCGAAAACCTTCTCGGTCCTCAGCTGGGGCAGGAAGTCCGACGCCCTCACGATGGGGCCGGCCACGAGCTGCGGGAAGAATGAAATGTAGAGGCCGGTGTGGACGATGTCGCGCTCGGCGGGAATGACGCCCTTGCGTACATCCAGCACGTAGCTGATTGCCTGGAAGGTAAAGAAGCTGATGCCCACCGGCAGCAGGATCTCCAGTGTGGGCGTGGACAGCGTCACGCCAACCGACGACGCCAGTCCCAGGAGCGACTCGCTGAAGAAGTCGAAGTACTTGAAGACCGCGAGCACGCCCAACATCAGCACGACGGCCGTGATCGTGACGGCCTTCGGCGCGATGTTCTTCTCGATCATCCGCCCCGCGGCATGGCAGACAACGATCGCGAACCACATGAGCGCAAGGAAGCGGTAGTCCCACCAGCCGTAGAACACCTGGCTTGCGACAAGAAGCAACAGGATGCGCGCCCGGGCCGAGCGCAGCGACCAGAACGCGCAGAAGACAATGGCGAAGAAAATCAGGAACGGTACGGACGAGAAAATCATGGCTGCGTGCTTCCCGAATCATTCAATGCGCCTTTGAGGCGCTGTGCGAGCCAGCGCGTGTAGATGCGCGCGCCAGGCTTCATGAGGTGGCCGTCGTCGTACCAGAACCGCCTGTGGTCGAGCCTGCGCAACAGCCCCCGGTGCGCATGGACAATGCAGGCATCCTCCACCGCGGCGCAAAAACCGCGGGCGTAGGCCATGTCGTGGACGCGCGGCGTGGGCACGGAGAAATAGACCGTCTGAATCCCAGCGCCGCCCAGTGCATTTTCGAAGCGTTGACGCCGCTGCTGGATGTTTGGCCACGGCAACTCGTCGCTTGCCACCGGCGGCTCATCCAGACTTTTGACGGCGCCTCGCGTGCCCTTGAACCGATAGCCCTTGGAGGCACGCGTGAGGGGTGTGAACCCGCCGCTTGATGCGACTTCGTGGGCCGGGATCACCCGGTGCAGTTCGCCTACGTTGAACAGGTTGATTGCAGCGTGGGAGACGGCGTCGATCCATTGTTGCCTGAGCAGGTCCGGCTTCAAGGCACCGTTCTCGGCGCGAACAGCGGCCGCCAGGACGTCCGTGTCCAGGTATGCGAACGCCCTGTCCGAATAGCGGTTTCGCCGTAGCTGGACGAGGGGATAGCGGTCGTACTGCGGATGGATCTCCAGAAGCAACACCTTCCTCGCCTTCCCGAAAGCGTCCCGCTCCGCGGGCTCCAGGATTGCAAGTGCGCGGTTGAGGACGCTCCAGCGTTCAAGCTGGTTCCCCCCTGGCAGGGAAAGCGAGACTACCGTCATCGCATGATGGCCTTCGACGGCCAGGTGGCGCTCCAACATGCGCTCGTCCAACCCGCGTGCGGCGTAACTGCCGCCATCGAGGATCAGGAATCCGTCGTTGTCTGGGTTCGCGAGACCGCTCCGGATCGATTGCGCGGCACGAAATGCCAAGCCCGAGGTAGAGGCATTGGGAAGGAAGCGAGGGGGTGCCAGCACATAGCCCACCAACGCCACGCCCAGTGCGGCGCCGAGGCAAAAGAGCCCGATCGTGGCACCGAGCCGCCGTTTGCCGCCCACCCGCAGCAGCTGGAGCATCAACAGCACGATAATTCCGGAAACAATCGCTAGCACTTCTACTGGTCCTTGTACTGATATCAAATGACCGGCTCGCCGGGGGCAGCCGCCTCAAAGCGAAACCGCAACAGCGAATGCAGATGGTTGCCGGCCCATTCGAATGCGAGGACCTGCACGGGCTCCAGCGTGTTGGAGAAGGGCGAGTAGCTCGCACCCTGCTGTCCCGGGATGCCGGGATCGACGAGATGGATCTTGGCGCGGCGCGCAGTCAGGTTTTCGATGACCAGCCTGGCGCCAGTACGGCGGGAGGTCACGACCACGCACTTCTCTTCGATCCGGATGTCCTTGTCGGCCGGGATGTGCCAAAGGGACAGGTAATTGCGCCGCACCGGCGGACCGGATGGGACAAGCGTGTCGACAACGTCGAACGTTCGTCCGGTAGGGCACGCGATGAGATCGCGTGTAGCGACGTGATCAGGATAGGTCCGGGTGACGGCACGTACTGCGCTAACGCCTTCCGCGCTCGGCAGGCGCAGCATCGGCAGCACCAGCTCCGGCGCAGCCCATTTCCAGCGCAACCGGGGTGGGGTCCGCACAACCGGGACGTTATGCCCCCACTTGGACCGAACGTAGCGCCTGATCGGATCGTCCTCGGCGTAGCGATATGCACCCGAGTCCACGAGCCAGTCCTCGCCATCGCAGTACAAAACGATGTTCAGGTCATCGTCGTGGCGGTGGTATGCCGAACGGTAGCCGCAGCGGAGCACCAGATGAAACGCGCTACGCCCCTCGCCAGGTGGTTGCCATGCGTCCCGGGCGATGAAGTAGCCGGCTTGCGGATACAGCACGGCGGTCTGCGATGGCGGTTGACCCTCTGCACCGTCGGTCGTCGCATACCGGAGATGCGTGTAGTCGCGCGTCTTGCGATATCGCTTGAAGTAGTTGGGGATCGGATCATTGACGGTATCCCCGATGATCGGGAGGGTCCCGTCAGGGCGCGTGATGTGCGTCAGGAAACGGATGGCGCGCGGCATCAGTGCGTCGATACGGTCGGCCAGCTCCGCGATCTCCTCGCGGGGAAAGTAGTCGAGTATCTTCAGGAATGATAGACACACGTAGGCGTGGTAGCCGGGGCTGTTCTCCACGTGCACGCCTTCTTTGGTGAACGCGAAATCCAGCTCATCGCCCAGCCGGCCCACCGCCAGCGCGAGCCAACCCCGTGCATCGGGATCGGCAACCAGAAAGTCACCGATGACAGCCAGGATGCGTGACTGCTCGATGCCGTGGTTGGTGTGGCGGGAGTAGAAGTCGTCGATTGAAAGCAGGCGGGCATGGTTGCGTATGGCAACGGCGATCTCGGCCTGGTCCTTCTCGCGAATGCCTTCGCTGGACAGGTACGCGAGCAGGAAAACGAGGTTTTCCGCCTGGTTGGCGACGGCATGGTCGTTGTGCGCGAACTCGTATTTCCGCAGTGGTCCGGCGACTGCGCGTTGCCATGTGCGCAGTGCGCTCATCGCCCAGTCCAGTGCCGAGTTGTCTCCGCTCGCGGCGTGGCGCGCGATCAACGCCGGCATGAAGCGGAAGGCAGCCACGGCCCACTGCCAGCTGCGGCTGCCTAATGGATTGGCTGACCAGTCCTGCTGGATGTCCACGGCCACTTCCGGGTAGCCATTGATGGACACGACGCCATCGTGGACCAACCTTCGACCGGCCTCGGCAAGTTTCTCGCTGCGCTTGAACCCGGAAACGCGTCCAAGGAGCGCCTTCGGCATGTGCACCTTGGTCATTCGAGTTCCGTTCCCGGGACCCGGATGTTTCCTCTCGCTGCGCGCACGGCGTCGATCAGGGGCGCGATGAATCGCTCCCCCACCACAGTGAAGCGGTAATCGGCCGCAAGTCGTTGCACTGCCTGTTGCACCTGCTGCAACCGGGTACGATCCCGCGCCATCGCACGCAGGCTTTCAAGGAGCTGCGCGGACGTGGCCAGAAGTGGATAGTCGTCGCCCAGCACCCTGCGATTGACGGGACCTGGCGCAATCAACGGCGCAACACCCATCGCGGCATACTCGAGCACCTTGGTGGACAGCTCGAGGGTCCCTTCCTCAAGCGAGGCATGTCGCCATGCCCAGCCCACGTCCATCGTTGCCAGCTGCGCCATCACCCCGCTGCGGTCGCATGCACGGTGCCAGTTGATTCCATCGCCCGCCTCAAGACGTGCCCGCACTTCGTCACGGAACCCGGGGTCGTCCAACGGATTATGGATCTTGTCACCGAACACGTGCAGTTCGACCGGGATTCCCTCCGCGCGAAGCTGGTCGAAGGTCGAGAACAGTTCGCGGATGCCCCACTGGGGCGCGAACTTGCCTGCGTAAACAAGCCGCAGGGGGCCGCTCGTAGAACACCGCGCGCTCCCTTCTCCGCTGGCGGTGTCGGGCACCATCGGCGGCAGCAGCCGCGTCTTCCCGCTGGCCAGCGGGACAAGTCGAAGTAGGTGCTGTTCCAGCTCCGGCGTCTGGCACAGAACGACCGACGAGCCTGCAACGACCTCCTCGAGGCGAGCGTGCTGGGCCGGGTCGATGTCCGACGAATCCTGTGGGATATCGGTGAGGTACACCCAGATCCGATCGTTCAGGGCCACACGGTCGACCGCCTCGCGCGCGAGCACGAATCCGCGTAACACGATGGCGTCATAGCGTCGGACCGCATGGGCCTGCACGATGGCGTCGAGCGCCTGGCCCGGGGACCGCCGGCCGACGCCAGCATCCGGCTCGATCAACCGGACGTTGACCGCACCCAGAAGTTCGCGAATCACGGCGGTCTGGCGGATTGGCGCCTTGAGGAACAAGTCCACGTCGACCTGGTCGCCTTCCGCCAGCACCCGGGCCAGCGACGCGGCCCAAATGGCCGAACCGTCGATCAGGTTCATGTCCAGATCGCCGTACAGCGCGACCCGCGGTCGTCGTGCGGGGGCCTCGCTGGCCGACGCATTGTCGGGACCGGACTCCACCCCGTTGATCAGCGCGACCTCGCGATCCAGCGTTTGCGCACGGCCACTCTGGTCGCGCACCCTTCGCGCCGCTGCTTCCGACAGTCGCGTGAAGGTTTCGGGCTCGTCATACAGCGTCCGGATGGCATCGGCCATCCCCTTCCAGTCCTCGGCACCCACGATCAGCGCAGATCGCTCGTCGACGAACTCCGGGATCGCGGACACCCTGTTGGTGACCGGAACCAGGCCGGATGCCATGGCCTCGTCGCGGGAGACACCCTGCGAGTCGATACGGGTGGGCGCCAGGAACACGCCGTAGTCGCGATGCATGCCAGCGATCTCGGCTTGGCTGAGGAATCGCTTTTCCAGGACCACGTTCCGCATGCCACGCAGCGGCTCGACGGTCTGCTCGAACAGTCGGCCGTCGCCCACCAGCCTGAAGTGCAGTGAAGGGAAGTAGGGCTCGTTCGAGAGGTCGAGGATCGCCTTGACGGTCAGGTCGTTGGCATACGTGGGACGGGTGTAGGGTCGGATCGACAGGAGCCGCAGTCGCTGGTCGATTGCCTTCGGCCGGTACTCGAACAGATCGCCATCCACGTGGTTGTGGATGACCGTGTAGCGCGATTCATCGAGTTCGATGCCAACGTCTCGGAATGCTTCGCGTGCGAGGTGTCGCGATACGAACACAAAGGTCACGTTGTCGGGGGGCGCTGCGAAAAGTTCCCGCCAGAACGCCATGCGCTCGTTACTGCGCTGGATACCGCGCTCGCGATCGCGTTCGTCGAGGAAGCTGAACTCACGGCGGTACCACGGCTGGATCTCCGCGCCATGGATCCATACAAGGATCCGCCGCTCCGCTGCGTGGGGCTCGAGCACCGACCACAACGCCCGGTCCAGCGAGTGCGCCATGAGCGTTCGATGGGTGTTGCTGCGGATCATGAGTTCGAGATCGGCCAACTGGCCCGACACGACATCCACGCCCTCGAATTCGTCGAATGCCATGTGGTCGTCGACGAGGCGGAACACGTCGACATCCGTCCCTTCCTCGGCATAGCCCAGTACGCGCCTGTGCACGTACGCATAGCTGTAGAGGTTGGTATAGGCCGGATAGCCGCGGCTGATGAGAAGGTGGCGACCTCGCGCCGGCACACCTGCAGCCGGCGAGGGCACGTGACCCAGCACGAGGCGCCTGAGCAGGGCTGTCCCGCTTCCCTGTATGCGCAACCCAAGCCGGACCGTGTGGGTTCCTGCAGGCGCAACCAGGCTGAGATTGGAGCTGCACGCGCGGATCGCATGACCGATCCGCTCGCCCTTCCCGTCCAGGAAGATCATGACGAAGCTCACCAGCATCTCGGATTCAACGGCCATGTTGAACTTGCCGATGGCGCCGTCGAAGAGATCCTCCGACGGTACGGGCGAGCTGGCGTACAGGTAGACATGCCTGTCGGACGGCAAGGTGGAACGCAGGCGAAGGCCGGTGGCCTCCTGGTCCAGGCGCACGGCGCCGTGGGCATGCGACCCGACAGGCAACAGTTCGGCGAGACCGGCGGCGTCGACCGACCGGCTCGTAGACTGCTCGGCCGCAAGCACGTCCGCCGCGGTCGCGGTCTCGGCCAACCTGTGCAGCCGCTTGAGGGAAATGCCGGTCCACAGATCGGGCAAGTCGTCGACCATCTCCTGCACGTCCTGGCCGGATCCGACCATGCAGTAGTTGTATTCGTCGACGGAACAGGCCCCCTCAAGCACTCGATCCGGGGCGTCACGCGCGATATCCAAGGCACTTGCCAAAGGGGCGGAGTGGGCCGCAACGATCGCGCGACGCCAAGCCACCGCTTCGTCCTGCCGATACTCCCTGCCGGCACCCTGCAGGCGGACCTGCCCATCCGCCCAAGCGTGGTAGGCCGCCTTGCCGATCACAGACGCGCTGGCGTACCGCGTCGCCAGCGCGAGATCAAGGAGGTAATTGGGACCGTAGTGATCTTGCGGGCAAAGGCAGGCGAGCCAGGCATCAGGCCAACGTGCCGCGACATCGATCTGGGCGGCCGCGTGCTCGTCAACCACGGTCAGGCCTGGTCGCAGCGGGACAGGGTCCGACCCCACCGGCATGACCAGCAGCAGCTCCTTCCGCGCGTGCACCTGCTGCGAAAACGTCGCCCATGCCGCCTCTGCGTGTGCGGCGCCGGACGCCCTTGCGATCGCGACCACATGAGGCAGGTCGCCTTCGAGTGGTTTGCCACCGATCTTTTCGAGTACGTAGCGCCAGCGGTCCTGGTACGTGTGTTCGGAAATTACCTTGCGCAGGCCTGCGAGACGGAACCGGCGATAACGTGTTTCGTCCTCCACCAGCGGGCGGACCCTCTGGTCAAGCTGTCCCGCATCGTCACTCGTGATCACGAGGTCGCCGAGCAGCATCCTCAAGCCACGGGAGAAATTGCTCACCGTGACGGTGTTGCTCGCAAGCAGGTCGAATGCCCTGCGGGCGAACATGCTCTGGGACTGTTTGACGGTATTGATGTTGATGCCGAATCGATAGCCCTTGTAGGCCATCGATATCTGATCGTGCGGAAGCGATCCCTGGATCAGTGGCGCGTACTCATCGGGGAAAAGCAGAGCGGGATCGTTCTTTTCCGCATTGCGGTCGAAGATCTCGACGGGCCGAAGGGCACCCATTGCCTTCACAAGGGTCGCGAAATCCCGTTGGCGCTCGGGGTACTTCGCATAGAAGGAGCCCGCGAAGCAGAACGCGTCCTTCCGGCGGTACTCCTCCATCGGATTGTGATCAGCCGGCTGGCACGCGAAAGGCAGCCAATAGACCTGCTCATGGCCGAGCGCCGCCTTGTACGCGCGGACGCAGTCGATATCGGTGGTGAACACGAAATCGAACTGCCGCGCCGTGCGCATGAACACGCTGAGGTGAACAGGGTCCTCCTTGTTCCAGAAGGCGGTCGGTATCCCCCGCTCCCGGCACCAGCGGATCAGTTCGACCAGATCCCTGGACAGTGGATAGACCTTGCGGGCCCAGCTCTCATCAAGACCCTTCCACGCCGACTCCACCAGCAGCATGTGGGGCGAAAAATCTTCGATCTCGTCGCGCCAGCGATCGCCATGCAGCTGCCTGAAGTTGCCACAGTGACGGAATGCGGCGAACGAAAATTCGTCCATGACAGTCGCAACGCGCATCGTCGCGGTGTCATCCGGAAGGCGCGGTGCGGTGGCGGTGCCCAACAGCATGCGGGCAATACTCCTTGCACCGTTATTCTCTTCGGCATCCGCCAGCGCCCGCCCTGCACCCAACGACAGCTCGGGTCCGAAGTCGGGCCTGTCGGAAGTGCTCGCTCCTCCTCCACGCAGCCGCCTCAGAATCCGGGGCCACAACTCCCTGAACAGCTTCGCCAGCGCCACGGGCAGGCGCAGGAGGCTGGACGGCTGACGCACCGCATCAACCAGCAACGAACCAAGCCGGAACGCAAAGGAACTCCGCAACGCCGCCAGTTCTGCCTCGGCAGCCGACAGCGCGCGACGTTGCTGCACCGCCTGGCGATTGAGTCGCGCCCGATAGGCAAGCTGCTCCTCAAGCTTGGACGCCAGCCTGCGGACTTCTTCAGCACGTGCGTCCAGCCCGTCCAGCGATATCTCCCTATCGTTGGCCGTCGACGTCGAAATAGTCTCTACGGACTCTTCGACGGCTGTGATCGCACGGGACAGCGAATCTGCCGAAACCGGATCCATCCGCCCCTGCTCCAGCGCCATGTCCAGCGCTTCGCGCAGCGCCACGCATGCCTGAACGACAGGCAGCGACTGTCCGGCACTGTCGGCGCTCCCGGTGTGGGAGGCATGGTCGCCTATGGCGTTGGCTTCGGAGTTGGGCGTGTCGGACATGTACAACCAGACTGGCAAGGATGAAGCAGCGGGCGCGTACGGGAACTATCGCCAATATCCGACGGTATCCACCAGGTGCTTGCCTTCAGGCCGCGGAAAGGCACGGAAGGCGGTGTGCCCTACCAGCAGGACGACAATCCCGGCCTTGGCAAACGCCTCGTCGGCAGCCACCAGGTTGAGGCCCGCACGTTGCCGCATGCTGTCATCCAACGCATCCGCGTAGGGATCGCTGGAGAGAATGCGATCGCCATACTTTGACGTAAGGGATTCAGCAATCGAGAACGCCGGGCTTTCGCGGAAGTCATCCACGTCGGGCTTGTACGTCAGTCCCAGGCAGGCAACCTGTGCTTCGGGCCAGCGCTTCATCGCCTGCTCGACCTGGTCGATGACGAATTGCGTCTTGCCGTCGTTGATCTCGCGTGTCGCGCGAATCAGGCGCGAACGCTCCGGCGCACTGGCCACGATGAACCACGGGTCGACCGCGATGCAGTGCCCCCCCACACCGGGCCCGGGATTGAGGATATTGACGCGGGGGTGCCGGTTCGCCAGCTCGATGACCTTCCATGCATCCAACGAGAGATCAGAGCAGATCATCGACAACTCGTTGGCGAATGCGATGTTGACGTCACGGAACGCGTTCTCGGTCAACTTGACCATCTCGGCGGTCCGGTCGTCAGACAGGTGACAGGTGCCTCGTACGAACGCGCCGTACAAACGCGCAGCACGCTCGGAGCATCGCGCCGTCATTCCACCAATGATCCGGTCGTTCTCCACCAGCTCCTGGAGCATGCGCCCCGGAATGATGCGCTCAGGGCAGTAGGCGATGCAGACATCGGCCTCTTCTCCCTTCTGCTGCGGAAAGCTCAAGTCGGGACGCGCGTTGGCGAAAAGCTCGGCCAGCATCCCGGTCGTCCCGACGGGGGACGTGGACTCGAGGATGACAAGATCACCTTTCTTGAGATGCGGCGCGATCGCCTCGCCCGCGGCACGGACATGCGTAACATCCGGCGTCCGCTCCTGGTCATGACCCACGGGGGTAGGGACTGCGATGATGAAAGCATCGGCCTGTACCGGAGTCGTGGTCGCGCGAAGCATGCCCGCCTTGACGCAACGCCCCACGAGTTCATCGAGCTCGCCCTCCTCGATGTGCGCTGTTCCCGCATTCACCGCGGCAACCGCTTTCGGATTGATGTCCACGCCGGTCACATCCACACCCGTCGACGCGAACATGGCGGCAGTAGGCAGACCGATGTAACCCAGGCCTATTACCGCCAGTGTCGTGGGGTGGGCTTGCGATGTGTTGTCCGTTTGGTTCATATCGAGTGATTCCCGGTAACCGACCCATTCTGATTTCTTTATCGCCCGCCGTTATGCGGCCGGCGTCTTACCCCGCTCCCTGGGAGCTGTGGCTTTCCGCTTCTTCGCTTTCACCGGCCGCTTTTCACGCCGGGGTACGTAACCGGGCAGCGCTTGGTAGATTGCCTTGTACGCATCGATGGCCTGTTCAACAGGGCCAAGGAACACCTGCCTGCCGCCATCGAGGACGAGTCCCCGATTGCAGGTTTTCCTGACCGTCTGCAGGTTGTGGCTGGCCATGATCATGATCCGGCAGCCATCGACACGATCGGAAAGCCGTGTGCGTGCCTTGTTTACGAAGCTGGCGTCGCCGGCACCAAACCATTCGTCCATCAGCATGATGTCGTGCTGGACAGCGGTGGAAATGGCGAAGCCGAGCCGCATGCGCTGTCCGGATGAAAGTGTCAGCAGGCGATGTTGGGCGACTGCAGACAACCCGGCGAAGTCGAGAATCGCGCCGGCGAGCTCCGACATGGTGGACAGGGACAACCCCATCGCCGTACCGCGGAGGAAAATGTTTTCCCGTACCGTGGCGTTCTGGTTGAAGCCAAGAGACAGGTTCAGAAGTGCCTGCCTCGTCCCATTTAGGACGACAGTGCCGCTGGTAGGTTGGAACGCGCCGCTCAAGACCCGTAGGAGCGTCGTCTTGCCCGCCCCGTTGCGACCCAGGATCGCAACCCTGTCTCCATCATCGAACCTGAAGTCAAGGCCATCGAGGATCGTCCGGTACTCACGCCTTGAGCGTACGAATGCTTCGGAAAGCACTTCGCGCACCCAGCCTGAAGCCGCCGGAGTCCGTTGGACGAAATTGGGCACCTTGAGCGCAAGGTCGCGCGCTATCACGCTCGCTTTCATGTCCAATGTCAGACCCACAGCGCGACGAAGCGCGCATACCGTCGATAGAGAAGCGCCGCGAGCAGCCAGCCCACTACAGCCATCGCGCAAGCGATGATGATGGAGGCCTGCTCGGGCGCATGCCCCAGAACGGGTGCACGGACCAGATCCACCAGATGGAATGCCGGATTAAGTCGCGCAAGCATCCCGCGCATCGAGTCCGGTGGGAACCGATCGATCATCCACAGGATTGGCGTCAGCAGGAACCCGGCCACCAGAATCGTGCCAATTGCATCCTTGGTATCAGGGAACCGCGCGCCGACCAGTCCGATGCAGACGGCTACCCAGAACAGGTTGGCCAGCAGGAGCGGCATGGTGATCGCAATCGTCGCGAGCGATGCGACGCCCTCCCATGACTGGTACCAGAGTACGACCGCGGCCACCACGACCAGGCCGAACAGCATCTGCAGTCCGGCCTTGGCGAACGAACGCAGGATGAAGTCGGTCAAGCGTACCCGGCCATCCATGATGAACGCCTTGTGGGACGCAAATGCGCCCGCGGACTCGTTGATAACCTGGAGCATGAACCGCCAGACCACGTAACCCGTCGCCAGGTACGGCATGTACGTCTCGATGGGATAGCCCATCAGTCGCGAATACACGTTGCCCAGCAACAGCACGAATATCGCAGTGGGAAGGCACAGCCACGCCAGGCCGAGCAATGAACCACGATATCGGGTTACCAGGTCGAGCCAGCTGGAATACATCCAGAAGGACGGCGACCTCAGGCTCTCAATCAGGCTGGCGAAAAGCCCGGCCGGCCGCGCCGACAGAGTGCCGGTCATGCCGGCAGAAGATGTCATTGAAGCGACCCCAGTGCTCGCTCAATGTCGGCTCGCAGGTCTTCGCAGCTTTCCACCCCCACCGACAATCGAACCAGCGCATCCGACAGCCCCAGCTGCGCCCGTCGTTCGGCCGGCACGGACGCATGCGTCATGATCGCCGGGTGGTTGACCAGGCTTTCCACGCCGCCGAGGGACTCGGCCAGGGCGAACAGTTCGGTGCGCTCGCAGAAGCGCTTGGCGGCGTCCAGGCCACCCTTGAGCACGATGGAGACCATGCCGCCGAAGCCGTCCATCTGGCGCTTGGCGAGTCCGTGCTGCGGATGTGATTCCAGCCCGGGGTAGATGACCTTCTCGATCGCCGGGTGGCCTTGCAGCCATTCGGCCAGGGTCTGGGCATTCTCGCAGTGGGCCTTCATGCGCAGGTGCAGGGTCTTCAGGCCCCGCAGGGCGAGGAAGCTGTCGAACGGGCCCTGCACGCCGCCGATGGAGTTCTGCAGGAACGCCATCTGCTCGGCCAGCTCGGCATCGTCGCCGACCACCACCATGCCGCCGACCATGTCCGAGTGCCCGTTGAGGTACTTGGTGGCCGAGTGCATGACGATGTGCGCGCCGTGTTCCTGCGGGCGCTGCAGGATGGGCGAGCTGAAGGTGTTGTCGACCACCACGATGAGGCCGCGCTTGCGGGCGATCGCGGCGATCTGGGCGATGTCCACCAGCTTGAGCAGCGGGTTGGTCGGGGTCTCGATCCAGACCATCTTGGTCTCGGGCCGGATCGCCGCTTCGAACGCGGCCGCGTCCGCCAGGTCGACCCAGCTGAAATCAAGGCCGGCGCTGCGGCGGCGCACGCGCTCGAACAGGCGGTAGGTGCCGCCGTACACGTCGTCCATCGCGATCACGTGGCTGCCCGTGTCGAGCATCTCCAGGATCGTCGAGGTCGCGGCCAGCCCGGAGGCGAACGCAAACCCGCGGGTGCCACCTTCCAGCGCGGCCACGCAACGCTCGTAGGCGAAGCGGGTCGGGTTGTGGCTGCGCGAGTACTCGAAGCCCTGATGCTCGCCCGGGCTGGACTGCACGTAGGTCGAGGTGGCGTAGATCGGCGTCATCACGGCGCCGGTGCTGGGGTCCGGCGACTGGCCGGCATGGATCGCCAGCGTGCCAAGGCCCTGCTTGTGCGGGCCGCCGCGTGGGGTGTTATCGCTCATCAAGTCCTTCCATCCGCGGCCATGCGCGGTCGCGGATTCTAACATCGGGGCCTGCCCGCCCGGCCTTGGCAGGACCTTGTAACTGAACAAGGTGAAGGGCCAAGTCGGGCTGGAGTAACGGGTGCGCTTCGCTGACCCGGGCTACTGGACGCGCCGCCGCAGGTAGTTCAGCAGGTCGATGCGGGTGATCAGGCCGAGGAAGCGGTCGCCCTCGCTGACGATGGCCACGTGGCCGCGGTCGAATACCGGCAGCAGCGACTCGATCGGGGCGCGCACGTCGACCTTGTCCAGCTTGCTCACCATGGCGGTGGACACCGGGTCGCGGAAGCGGTCCTCGTCGCCGTAGACGTGCAGCAGCACGTCGGACTCGTCGACGATGCCGACCAGCCGGTCGCCGTCCATCACCGGCAACTGGCTGACGTCGTAGAGCTTCATGCGCTGGTATGCCGTGACCAGCAGGTCGGTCGGGGCCACCACGACGGTATCGCGCTGGGAGAACGGGCGCAGGATCAGGTCGCGCAGGTCGCCGGTGGGCTCGCGCTCCAGGAAGCCGTTGTCCAGCATCCAGTAGTCGTTGTACATCTTCGACAGGTACTTGTTGCCGGTGTCGCAGACGAAGACGAGGACCTTCTTCGCCTCGGTCTGTTCGCGGCAGTAGCGCAGAGCCGCCGCCAGCAGCGTGCCGGTCGAGGAGCCACCGAGGATGCCCTCCTTTTCCAGCAGCTCGCGCGCGGTCAGGAAGCTTTCCTTGTCGCTGATCGCATAGGCCTTCTTCACCCGGGTGAAGTCGGAGATCGACGGCAGGAAGTCCTCGCCGATGCCCTCCACCATCCAGCTGGCCGACTTGTCGCTGAGCGTGCCCTCGTTGATGTACTCGGTCAGGATCGAGCCGACCGGATCGGCCAGGATCAGCTCGGTGTGGGGCGAATGCTCGGCGAAGTGGCGCGACAGGCCGGTCATGGTGCCGGAGCTGCCGCAGCCGAACACGATCGCGTCCAGCCCGCCGACCTCGGCCATCTGCGCCAGGATCTCCGGCCCGGTGCCGTGCTCGTGCGCGGCCGGGTTGTCGGGGTTGCCGAACTGGTTGATGAAGTAGGCGCCGGGCGTCTCTCGCGCCAGCCGCTCGGCCATGTCCTGGTAGTAGTCCGGGTGGCCCTTGGCGACGTCCGAGCGCGTCAGCACCACCTGCGCCCCCATCGCCTTGAGGTTGAAGATCTTCTCCCGGCTCATCTTGTCCGGGACCACCAGCACCAGCTTGTAGCCCTTCTGCTGCGCGACCAGCGCCAAGCCGATGCCGGTGTTGCCGGCGGTGCCTTCCACCAGCGTGTCGCCGGGCTTGATATCGCCGCGCGCCTCGGCCGCCTCGATCATCTTCAGGCCGATGCGGTCCTTGATCGACCCGCCGGGGTTCTGCGACTCGAGCTTGAAGTACAGCTCGCAGGGGCCGGTATCGAGATGGCGGGCCTTGACGACCGGGGTCTGGCCGATCAGGTCGAGTACGGAGGAAGCAATGGGCATGCGCAAGGCAACGGCAGCGCCGCGGACGCCGCGGCAGGCCGGAGGATTCTAAGGGAGGGGGCGGCCGCGCGCCTCGCGGGCCGCCGGACAGGGGTGATGCATCGAACCGGACTGCCGCCGCGGCTGCCGGTAATGGCAGCCGCGGCGGCTCCGGGGCCGCGATCCGGGAGGGCCGACGAGGTACCCCGCCCGGGCCGCGACGTCAGGCCTCAGTGCTGGGCGTCGTACAAACGGACCAGGCGGTCCTTCGCAGCCAGCTTCTCGCGCTTCATCTGCCCCAGGGTGAGGTCGTCGATCGGCAGTACGCCCAGTTCGGCGTCCATCACCTTCTTGTCGAGCACCTGGTGGCGCTGGTACAGCTGTTTGAATTCGGGGTTGGCCTTGATCAGCGCGTCGATTTCAGGCTGCGGTTGTTCTTCGAACATGAAAGCCTCCTTCAGCACGAATGCAAACGCCCCGGCCAGGGGCCAGGGCGTCGCGGGGGGATCGCAGGGGCTGTCGGGCGGATGGCCGGGGCCGGGTTGCACAGGCCGGCCGGACGCTGGTGCACGTCGGCAAGGTCCTGCGGCAGGGGCGCTTGGGTCATCGGCTCGACTCATCGCCAGGCGGTTGGAAGCCGCCTGGGTATCCGACGCTACTCCTGCATCCGCGGGTCGACAAGCGCAGCCCGTCGCATCGCCGACGGGCGGGCGCACGCTCGCGGCGCAAGGCCGCTCAACCACGGGACGGCTGCCGCAGTCAGCTTGGTAAGCGGGCCATGAATCCCGGTTTGCAGGCGTGGCGCCCGCCCCGTTCAGCCACCGGAGACCAGCACTTCGACCCGCCGGTTTCGGGCCCGGCCCTCGGCGGTGCCGTTGTCGGCGACCGGCTCGTCGGCGCCGTGGCCCACCGCTCGGATGCGCGAGGCCGGCACGCCCGCGTCGATCAGCGCCTGCCGCACCGCGTCGGCGCGGCGTTGCGACAGCGCGCGGTTGGCCTCGGGCTGGCCCTGGCTGTCGGTATGGCCGTCGACGCGGATGGACGCATTGCCGCCGGCCTGCAGGTAGACCGCCAGCGTCTGGACGCTGGCGGCGGCACCGGCAGTGAGCGTCGCCTGGCCCGAGCCGAACGCATCGCCGCCGAGGGTGTAGACCTCGTTGCCGCCACGCTTGCTGGACGGCGGCAGGTCACCCCCGGCCATCAACGCCGCTTCCTCGCGGGCCAGCGCCGCTTCGCGTTCGCGCGCTGCCTGGAGCCGTGCGCTCTGGGCACCGGCAACGCCCTCCAGCGCCGCCTCGACGTCCTGCATCGCCACTTCGCTCGACATCGCCTGCTCGCGCAGGCGCGCGGCCTCCTCGGCCTGGATGCGCGCTTCCATGCGCAGGCGCTCGGCCTCGGCACGGGCCTGGGCCGCGTCCTGGCGGCTGGCTTCGATCAACAGCTCGGCGCGCTCGCGGTCGAGGCGGTCGATCTCGCGCTGGGCGGCCGCGGTGCCGGCGGCCACCTCGGCGATCCGCACGCGGCGCTCGGCCACGTAGCGGGCGCCTTCGCGCTCACGGCTGCCCGCCTCGGCCAACGCGTCCACCGCCTGGCGCGCCTGC
>MIDV01000039.1:46518-51164 GCA_001830245.1 Lysobacterales bacterium RIFOXYA1_FULL_69_10
CCTGCAGGCGGCGCTGAAGCGTTTCGACTTCGGCGCGGCGCTGCGCCAGTTCGGCCTGGGCCACGGCGTCACGGCTCAGCACGTAGGCGAGGTCGGCGTCGGCCGAGGCGGCCAGCGCCAGCCGGCGTGCATCGTCCTCGCGCCCGGATGCCATCGCCGACTGGGCGCGCAGCAGCGCCTCGCGTGCGGTGGCGATCTCGGCCGATGCGTACTGGTCGGCATCGGCGCCTTCAGCCCTCACGACCGCCTGCTGGGCCGCGCCCAGTTCGGCCGTGGGCGGCGGCATCGAGGCGCAGGACGCGAGCGCCAGAACGAGCACCAGCGCAAGCGCCGGCCAACGAAAGTGTGCGAAGCTTGAGTTCATTAGGGGTGCCGTGTCGGATGGGGTTTTCGCGCGGCCATTTTGGGCAGGCCGGCGGCGCGCTGGCAACGGTACGTCGCCGTCAATGAGGGGGTTGTGCATGGACATCGGCTATTTCCTGAAGCTGATGACGGAGAAGAACGCGTCGGACATGTTCCTGACCACCGGGGCGCCGGTGTACATCAAGGTCGAGGGCAAGCTGTACCCCCTTGGCAACACCGGCCTGCCGCCGGGCATGGTCAAGAAGATCGCCTACTCGCTGATGGACGAGGGCCAGGTGCCGCTGTTCGAGCGCGACCTGGAGCTGAACATGGCGCTCGCCCTGGAGGGCGCCGGCCGCTTCCGCGTCAACGTCTTCAAGCAGCGCGGCGAAGTCGGCATGGTCATCCGTGCCATCCGCAGCGTGATCCCGTCGATCGAGGAGCTGCAGCTGCCGCAGGTGCTCAAGGACATCATCATGGCCCCGCGCGGGCTGGTGCTGATCGTCGGTTCGACCGGCTCGGGCAAGTCCACGACGCTGGCGTCGATGATCGACCACCGCAACAGCAGTATCCCGGGGCACATCCTCACCATCGAGGACCCGATCGAGTACCTGCACAAGCACAAGAAGTCGATCGTCAACCAGCGCGAGGTCGGGCTGGACACGCACGCCTTCCACAACGCGCTGAAGAACGCGATGCGCGAGGCGCCGGACGTCATCCTGATCGGCGAGATCCTGGATGCGACCACGATGGAGGCGGCGATCGCCTTCGCAGAGACCGGCCACCTGTGTCTGGCCACGCTGCACTCCAACAACGCCGACCAGACGCTGGAGCGCATCCTCAACTTCTTCAACGAGAACGCGCACAAGAACGTGCTGATGAACCTGGCGCTCAACCTCAAGGCGGTGGTCAGCCAGCGCCTGGTGGTGGGCGTGGACGGGCGTCGCATCCCCGCGGCCGAAGTGTTGATCAACACACCGCACATCCGCGACCTGATGCGCCGCGGCCAGGTGCACGAGATCAAGCAGGCGATGGAGGAGTCGCTGGAGGAAGGCATGGAAACCTTCGACCAGTGCCTGTTCCGCCTCTACAAGGAAGGCAAGATCGAGATGGAGGAGGCGCTGAAGGCCGCCGATTCGCGCGACGGCCTGGCGCTGAAGTTCCGCCTGTCGGAAGGCGGCACCGGCGAGCACGACCCGTACGCGGACGTGTTCCAGTCCGAACCGTAACGGGCGTCGTACTGCGCCATGCAAAAAAGGGCCGCATTGCGGCCCTTTTTCTTTGCAGCACCGGCAGGTGGCGGGCTGCCCGCGTGGCCGCTCGGCTACGGCGCGTCAGGCTGCCGTTCCGGGCGTGCCGCGTCGAACGCCTCCATCGCCAGGCACTCGGCCTCGATGCGCGCGATGGTCGGGTAGGCATCCATCGACACGCCAAAGCGCCGGGCGTTGTAGACCTGCGGCACCAGGCAGCAATCGGCGATCGACGGCATGTCGCCCTCGCAGAACCGGCCGGTGGACGGATGGTCGGCCAGCAGGGCCTCGATGGCCGCAAAGCCTTCGGCGACCCAGTGCTTGACCCAGTCCTCGCGTTCGGGCTGCGGCACGTGCCAGGTGTTCTCGAAGAACTGCAGCACGCGCAGGTTGTTGAGCGGGTGGATGTCGCAGGCGATGGCCAGCGCCAGTGAACGCACGCGCTCGCGGTCGCGGCTCAACGGCGGCAACAGTGCCGGGGACGGCCAGGTTTCGTCGAGGTATTCGAGGATCGCCAGTGACTGCCGCATCACGCGGCTGCCGTGCTTGAGCACCGGCACCAGGCCCTGCGGGTTGGCCTCCCGGAACTCCGGCGTGTGCTGCTGGCCGCCGTCGCGCACCAGGTGCACCGGGATGGTGTCGTACGGCAGGCCCTTGAGGTTCAGGCCGATGCGCACGCGGTAGGCCGCGCTCGAACGCCAGTACGAGTACAGCTGAAGTTGATCGGCCACGTGTCGGTCCCCAGTCCCCAGGCCCGCTCGACGCGGCCATCCAAGATAAACGGCGCCGGCGGCCCGAAGCGGACCATCCGCCGGCGCGCGGGCTCCGCCGGTCAGGCGTCGGCGCGCTCGATGCGCTGCTCGATCGCGCCGAAGATCGACGCGCCGGCTTCGTCCAGCATCTCGATGCGGACGGTGTCGCCGAACTTCATGAACGGCGTGCTCGGCTTGCCATGCTCCAGCGTTTCTACCGTGCGGCGCTCGGCGAAGCACGACGCGCCCAGCGAGGTGTCCTCGTTGGCCACGGTGCCCGAGCCGACGATCGTGCCGGCCGACAGCGGGCGCGTTTTGGCGGCATGGGCGACGAGCTGGCCGAAGTCGAACTGCATGTCGACGCCCGCCTCCGGCGCACCGAACCACTCACCGTTGATGTGGGTGAGCAGCGGACGGTGCAGCTTGCTGCCCTTCCACGCATCGCCCAGTTCGTCCGGCGTCACGAACACCGGGCTCAGCGCCGAGCGCGGCTTGGACTGCAGGAAGCCGAAGCCCTTGGCGAGTTCGCCTGGGATCAGGTTGCGCAGGCTGACGTCGTTGACCAGCCCGACCAGCTGGATGTGCCCGGCGGCCTGCTCGGGGCTCACCGCCATCGGCACGTCGTCGGTGATGACCACGATCTCGGCTTCCAGGTCGATGCCGTACTCCTCGCTGGGCACGCGCACCGGATCGCGCGGCCCGTAGAAGCCGGCGCTGACGGCCTGGTACATCAGCGGGTCGGTGTAGAAGCTCTCGGGCACCTCGGCGCCGCGGGCGCGGCGTACGCGCTCCACGTGCGGCAGGTAGGCGCTGCCGTCGACGAACTCGTAGGCGCGCGGCAGCGGCGAGGCCAGTTGGGCCATGTCGACGTCGAAGGCACCTTCGGCGGTGCCGGCGTTGAGCGCGTCGGAAAGCGCGTTCAACCGCGGCGCGGCGTTGGACCAGTCCTCCAGCGCGCGCTGCATCGTGTCCGCGATGCCGGTGGCGCGCACGGCGCGGGCCAGGTCGCGGGACACGACGATGAGCGTGCCGTCGCGGCCGCCTTCCTTGAGGGAGCCAAGCTTCATGGGGGACCTCGATGTGACTGCGCGTTGCGCGATGGTTTCAAGTGTAACGGTTGCCCGTGGGAGTCGCGACCGCGCGAGGACACCCGCCTCCGACATGGTGATCACCGGGAGACAGGCAACAAAAAACCCGCCACGTGGGCGGGTTCTTCGTTTGGATCTGGCAGCCCCGGAAGGATTCGAACCTCCGAATGCCTGAGTCAGAGTCAGGTGCCTTACCGCTTGGCGACGGGGCTATGGAGCGGATTTTAGCGCCTCTGCCCGGCATCCGCACCATCTGGAGCGGATGCCGCTGTGGAGCGCCCCAGGCGCGATTAGCGCTTGGAGAACTGGGTGGCGCGGCGAGCCTTGTGCAGGCCGACCTTCTTGCGCTCGACCTCGCGGGCGTCGCGGGTCATGAAGCCGGCCTTGCGCAGCTCGGACTTCAGCGACTCGTCGTACTCCACCAGCGCGCGGGCGATGCCCAGGCGGATCGCACCGGCCTGGCCGGTGGTGCCGCCGCCGGCGACGGTGACGTTGACGTCGAACTTGTCGGTCGACTGGGTCAGCTCGAGCGGCTGGCGCACGATCATGCGCGCGGTCTCGCGACCGAAGAACTCATCGATCGGACGCTGGTTGACGGTGATCTTGCCATCGCCCTTGCGCAGGTACACGCGGGCGGTGGAGGACTTGCGGCGGCCGGTGCCGTAATTCTGCTGGATTGCCATGTCGGTACCTTAGAAGTCCAGCGGCTGCGGCTGCTGGGCGGAATGCGGATGCTCGGAGCCCTTGTAGACCTTGAGCTTGCGGTACATCGCGCGACCGAGCGGATTCTTGGGCAGCATGCCCTTCACGCCGGTCTCGATGACGCGCTCGGGGTGGCGCTCAAGCGCCTGGCCCAGGGTCTCGGTCTTCAGGTTGCCGATGTACCCCGTGAAACGGTGGTACTTCTTGTCGGTCAGCTTCTTGCCCGTGACCACGATCTTCTCGGCGTTGATCACGACGATGTAGTCGCCGGTATCGACGTGCGGGGTGTAGACGGGCTTGTGCTTGCCACGCAGGCGGCGGGCGAGCTCGGCGCAGAGGCGGCCGAGGGTCTTGCCTTCGGCATCGACCACGTACCAGTCACGCTGGACGGTCTCGTTCTTGGCGGTGAAAGTCTTCATGACGGTATGCGGTTACCTGGTCGGGCTGGTTGCGCGCGGCGTTGCGCCGGCGGAACTTTGCCTCGCGTTGTTGAAGCGGGGGACGAAAGAGGC
>MIDV01000040.1 GCA_001830245.1 Lysobacterales bacterium RIFOXYA1_FULL_69_10
AGCGGAATCCCGAATAGGTCTTGCCGCCGGTGGTGAAGGTGGCCGCGCGGATCGCGCCGGTGCCCACGCGCTCGCCTTCGCGCCACACCTCGTCGTACACCACGCTGAAGTGGTCGCCCTTCTGCGTGTCCTTGAAGTCGATGTCGTACTGGAAGATCTGGTCGGTCATCGTCGAGATCGCCGCTGGCGACAGCCCGGCCTTGCGCGCGGCGACGTACAGCGAGCTGTGGATCTCGCCGCTGGCGACCTGGGTGCGGGTCTGCGTCGGGCGCTCGGTGACGGTCTCGGTGATGGCGTCGGGGCCGATGCGCAGTTCGACGCGCTGGTGCTCGCCGCGCTCGAAACGGATTGCACGAAGCCCGCCGTCGACCGGCAGGTCGAACGCGAGTTCCGCGCCCGGGCGAAGCCGCGTCAGCGTGTCCTGCGCACCGGGGTGCTCGAGGATGCGGTACATCGTGGTCGCCGGGATATCGAGCGACTCGAACACCGCGCCCAGGGTCTGTCCCTTCTCGACCGTCACCACTTCCCAGCTGTCCACCGGCTGGCGCTTGCGCGACACCGGCAGCGGCGGCAGGGCCAGCGCCATCGACTGGCGCGGCGTGTGTGCCGGATCGCCCACCGGCGCATCGAACCCGGGCACGATGGCGGCTACCAGCATGCCGATGGTGGCGACCAGGCTGGCCTGCGCCCACTGGCGGCGGGTCCAGCGGCCATTGAAGCCATCGGAAATGTGTCGCGCCAGAACCGGGCGCTTGATCGCCGCCTCGCGCAGGGACTGCAGTCGCTCGCGCCGCGAGGGCTCGGTCGGTGCGGTTCCGGAATCTGGCGTCGTCATGCAGTGTCCCCCTGGGAACTGGGTGTGAAGGCTTTGTAGCGGCGTTACCATAGTGACGCGAGCAACGTGCGTCAAACCCTTGAGCTGAATAGGATTTTTCGCACAACACCGCTTTAACCCAGTCTTAACTTCATTCATGTCCGACGTCGCAGTTCCAGGCGCCGGGCCCTGCTTCGAGACCCCCTGTGTCCGTCCAAGACTCCCTCGATCTGATCGGCCGTGGCGCCGACGAAGTGCTCAAAACCGATGAGCTGCGCGAGCGCCTCGCCTCCGGCCGTCCCCTGCGGATCAAGGCCGGCTTCGACCCCACCGCCCCGGACCTGCACCTGGGGCACACCGTGCTGCTCAACAAGATGCGGCAGTTCCAGGACCTCGGGCATGAAGTCACGTTCCTGATCGGCGACTTCACCGGGATGATCGGCGACCCCACCGGCAAGAACGTCACCCGCAAGCCGCTGACCCGCGAGGACGTGGAGGCCAATGCCCGCACGTACTCGGACCAGGTGTTCAAGGTGCTCGATCCGCAGAGCACCCGGGTGCGCTTCAACTCCGAGTGGTTCGGCCGCATGGGCGCGGCCGACATGATCAAGCTGGCGGCGACCCATACGGTGGCGCGCATGCTGGAGCGCGACGACTTCGCCAAGCGCTACGCCGCGCAGCAACCGATCGCAATTCACGAGTTCCTCTATCCACTGGTGCAGGGGTACGACTCGGTCGCGCTGGAGGCGGATGTCGAGCTGGGCGGCACCGACCAGAAGTTCAACCTGCTGATGGGCCGCGCGCTGCAGGAGCACCACGGCCAGCGCCCGCAGGTCGTCTTGACCATGCCGCTGCTGGAAGGCCTGGACGGCGTGCAGAAGATGAGCAAGTCGCTGGGCAACTACATCGGCATCAACGAGCCGGCGATCGACATCGTCACCAAGACGATGAAGATCGATGACGCATTGATGTGGCGCTGGATCGAGCTGCTCAGCTTCGGCATCTCGATGGCGGAAGCTGCGACGTTGCGCACCGACATCGAATCAGGCCAGCTCAATCCGCGCGATCTCAAGCTGCGCTTGGCGCGCGAACTGGCGGCGCGCTTCCACGGCGGGCTTGAAGCGGAGCAGGCGGTGGCCGGCTGGAACGCGGCCGTGCGCGGCCAGGGCGACACGGCGCAGTTGCCTTTGAACGACGTGGCGATCCCGGCCGAGGGAATGCGCATCGCCGCGCTGCTCACGGCCGCAGGGCTGACGCCGAGCAACTCGGAAGCCAACCGCAAGCTGCGCGAGCGTGCCGTGCGCATCGATGGCGCCGTGGTGGAGGACGCACAGCTCACGCTGGCGCCAGGTTTCGAAGGTGTGTTGGCGGTGGGCAAGCGCACGTTCGCACGCGTTCGCCTCGTGGTCGGCTGAACCGGGAAGCAGCGCGACGAAAAAAATTTCGCGCACCCTCTTCCCAAGCGTGAAGCGCATGTGCACAATGCCCGGCCCTGCTGAGGGGGTGGCCTTGAGGGGCTGCCGAATCGGCGGTGGATCTGAAGCAGAAAGCGTGTCGAGAAGGTGTTGACGGCCCGGAAATCTGCTGTAAGATGTGCGGCTCGCTCGGGCACTTAGGTGCTGGGCACGGGACGCGGCGCTGAGGCCGGTTCCGGGGATCTTTGACAGTGTGCGCAGGTGACTTGTGCGGGCGTCTGGCCGGTGGCGATGGTTGTCCATCAGCAGACGTTCGACACAGAGTCCAAATGAAGCAGTAACGGGCATCGTGAGATGCTTGAGATTGAGTTTGTTTGGGCCTGGATAGACGACTGCACTCAAAGCATAAGCAACGGTCTTCGGACTGGCGCTGCAATACTTAAGTGAAGAGTTTGATCCTGGCTCAGAGTGAACGCTGGCGGCAGGCCTAACACATGCAAGTCGAACGGCAGCACAGGGGAGCTTGCTCCCTGGGTGGCGAGTGGCGGACGGGTGAGGAATACGTCGGAATCTGCCTTTTCGTGGGGGATAACGTAGGGAAACTTACGCTAATACCGCATACGACCTACGGGTGAAAGCCGGGGACCTTCGGGCCTGGCGCGGAAAGATGAGCCGACGTCGGATTAGCTAGTTGGCGGGGTAAAGGCCCACCAAGGCGACGATCCGTAGCTGGTCTGAGAGGATGATCAGCCACACTGGAACTGAGACACGGTCCAGACTCCTACGGGAGGCAGCAGTGGGGAATATTGGACAATGGGCGCAAGCCTGATCCAGCCATGCCGCGTGTGTGAAGAAGGCCTTCGGGTTGTAAAGCACTTTTGTACGGGAAGAAAAGCTTTCGGTTAATACCCGGGAGTCATGACGGTACCGTAAGAATAAGCACCGGCTAACTTCGTGCCAGCAGCCGCGGTAATACGAAGGGTGCAAGCGTTACTCGGAATTACTGGGCGTAAAGCGTGCGTAGGTGGTTTGTTAAGTCTGATGTGAAAGCCCTGGGCTCAACCTGGGAATGGCATTGGATACTGGCAGTCTAGAGTGCGGTAGAGGGTAGTGGAATTCCCGGTGTAGCAGTGAAATGCGTAGATATCGGGAGGAACATCCGTGGCGAAGGCGACTACCTGGACCAGCACTGACACTGAGGCACGAAAGCGTGGGGAGCAAACAGGATTAGATACCCTGGTAGTCCACGCCCTAAACGATGCGAACTGGATGTTGGGTTCAACTAGGAACTCAGTATCGAAGCTAACGCGTTAAGTTCGCCGCCTGGGAAGTACGGTCGCAAGACTGAAACTCAAAGGAATTGACGGGGGCCCGCACAAGCGGTGGAGT
>MIDV01000041.1:0-1733 GCA_001830245.1 Lysobacterales bacterium RIFOXYA1_FULL_69_10
GATCTCCCACACCAGGTCGCCACCGTGCTCGCGGTGGTAAGGCGAGATCGAGCCCTCGCCGGTGTCGTGGTAGAAGCCGCCCAGCTTCGCACCCTTGTTCAATGCGCGGACCGCGTTGGCCGACAGCGAGCCGAAGCTCATCGCCGAGATGTTGAATACGCTGGCCGAGTACGGCTGAGCGGTGCGCTCGCCGATCGTCACCCGGAAGTCGTGGGTGTCGTGTGGCGTCGGCGACATCGAATGGTTGAGCCACTCGTAGTCCACGCCGTACACGTCATGCAGCGTGCCGAACGGACGGGTGTCGTTGACCGATTTGGCACGCTGGTAGACCAGCGCCCGCTGCTGGCGCGAGAACGGTGTCTCGGCGGTATCGGATTCGATGAAGTACTGCCGCATCTCCGGCCCGATCGACTCCAGGCCGTAGCGGAAATGCGCAAGCAATGGATACACCCGCCGCAGCGTGCTGCGCGTCTGGACCATGTCCCACGTGCCCAGTGCGGCCAGTCCGCCGAACACGACGACGGCCCACGTCCATCGCGGGTCGAACAGCGCCAGGCCGATGGCCAGGATCGCCAGCACCACGCTGGCGGCATAGGCGGCGTATCGCATCATGCGTCGGTGGACCCGGTTACGAGAGAGCGGTCAGGATAGCCGCGCGCGGGCCAGGGTTGGCGCGGCGTCATTCCGATGGTGCGGCCGGCTCCGGTGCAGCGGCGCGCAATGCCCGAAGCATGCGCTGACCGGCGCGCCCGTCAACGGGCGTGATGCCGAGTTTCGCCTGTTCCAGCTTGATCGCCGCGCGCGACGCGCTGCCGATCATGCCGTCGACCTCGCCGATGTCGTGACCGCGCGCCAGCAGCAATGTCTGCACTTCGCGACGCTCGGCCCGCGACAGCCCGGCGTCCGCGGTGGGCCACGCCGTCGCGAACGCACCGCCGCCCCTCAGCCGATCCGACAGGTGCGCGATCGCCAGTGCGTAGCTCTCTGCGGCGTTGTAGCTGTAGATCGCATCGAAATTCTTGAACACCAGGAACGAAGGGCCGGATGTGCCGGCCGGCTGGAACAGCGCCGCAGGGGTGTCGCCTGCCAACCCGATGGCGCCACCGTCGACGCGGGTAATGCCGCGCCCCTGCCACTCCGAAAGCGGGCGCCGGTTGGTGCGACCCGACGGGCCATCGAAACCGGCCGGCAGGCGGACTTCAAAGCCCCATGGCTGCCCGGTGCGCCAACCGGACCGCTTGAGGTAGTTGGCGGTGGATGCCAGCGCGTCGGGAATGCTGCCGACCAGGTCGCGCCGGCCGTCGCCATCGAAGTCCACCGCGATGCGGCGGTAGGTCGACGGCATGAACTGGGTGTGGCCGAACGCGCCGGCCCACGAACCCACCAGGCGGTCGGCCGCGACATCGCCGGACTGGATGATGCGCAGCGTGTCGATGAGCTCGCTGCGGAAGAACGACTGGCGCCGGCCCATGCACGACAGCGTGGTGAGCGAGGTCAGCAGCGGCCGCTTGCCGAACGTGTTGCCGTAGTCGCTCTCCACGCCCCACACCGCAACGACGGTTTCAGGATCGACGCCGTATTCGGCTTCGACGCGTGCGAGCACGTCGGCATGCTCGGCCAGCATGCGACGCCCGTCGTCGACGCGCTGCTGGTCCACCAGCCCGGCCAGGTAATCCCAGATGGGCGTGGTGAACTCGGGTTGTGCATTGAGCAGCCCAAGCAGCGATGGATCG
>MIDV01000041.1:1742-2972 GCA_001830245.1 Lysobacterales bacterium RIFOXYA1_FULL_69_10
GTGCGCACGTGGGCATCGAACACGCCGGACGAAATGCCCTCGCCGCGGGCGCGGGTGCCCAACTCGTCCAGGCAGCCATCGAACGCGGGATCCGCGTGCACCGATGGCCATGCGAACGTCGCCGCCAGTGCGAAGGCGAGGCGTTGGAATCGAAGGGGGCGACCGCGCGTGAAAGAGGCGAAGTCGCATCGATAGGTATTGCGTGCGGGGGAGGCATTCATCGCACCACCTTATCGAGCGATGCACGCCGCGCCGCTCACGCCACATCAACGAAGCTGCACGATACGGCGACGCCGTTCGATGGCGCCGACGCTCAGTAAGTCACCACGTCAATCGGGCGTCCGGCACGGTCATGGGCGCGCTCGATCCGGGCACGCTCGCCGTGGACCACCACCTGCCCGTGCGCGAGGTCAACGGTGTCTTTCGCGCCAGGCCGGTTGCGGTTCCCGTCCGGGTCGCGGCCCGTTGTCGTCCGATCGCTCGCGACGATGCGCAAGCCGACGCCCATGGTCGCGTCGGCCTGCTCGGCGCGCACGGGTATCGCGACGGCAAGCACCATCGCAAGTACTGCGGAACGCTGGATGGCTCGACGCTGCATGGCGCGCCCTCCCTGCCTGTCCAACGCACCGCGTCGGACACTCCGGCCCATGGGTCCGCGAGGAGGCGGGGCGCCGGTTCCCGGGCCCGCAGAACCGGGCCCGTCACGCTGACATTGCGCGCGGCCGCGTCAAGAAAACGAGACGTGGAGCGTGGTTCCCGCATCGGGACAGGTTCCTGCTCGGCGGGGGCTCGGGCGATTGAACAGCATCCGTTCCGCACGACCCGGTCATGCCTGTGGGGCCCCGTCCTGAAGATCAAGATGGATCCCGGCCTTCGCCGGGATGACGGCGGACTGATGCCGACAGGAGAACTAGCAGTGACCGGGCCGGCGCAATTACAGCCGCGCCGACATCCGTGGTTCGACGAGTACCCCACCTCGGCGCACGTATTTGAACAGCCGGTGGTGCCCGGAGCCGGACTCGAACCGGCATACCCTTGCGGGTGGCGGATTTTAAGTCCGCTGCGTCTACCGATTTCGCCATCCGGGCCGATCGGGCGGCGACAGCTTACGACAGGTGCTTCGAATCCCGGCGGCGCGGACGGGCCGCGCCTCAACCACCGGGCGGACGCGCCGCGTCGCCTTCCTGCAGGTGCGGCTTGAACGGGATGTCCGGCGGCGGGCGCGCGGTG
>MIDV01000041.1:2992-15495 GCA_001830245.1 Lysobacterales bacterium RIFOXYA1_FULL_69_10
AGGAACGCGATGCCGCAGATGATCCGCTTGTTGGTACCGGGGATCGGGATCGCCACTTCCTTGTAGCCCTTGCGCACCCACTCCTCCAGCAACGTTTCGCTCGGACGCCAGTACTTGTCGAACACGGTCGGCTCGTAGTCGGTCGGCGGACGTCGCAGCCAGGTACCGGCGCGGTCGAGGTCGGCGATCTCCTCGGTGATGGCGCCGGGCGGCCGGTTCGGCGAGGCGGACCCGGAGGGCTCGGCCAGTCGTACGCGACCTTCGCTGTCGTAGAGACCCGGCGGTTGGCCGGGACGCCCGCGCTGGCCACCGGGCTGCGCCTCGCTGGCGGCGCCCAAGTCCTCGCCACGGCGGGGCGATGGCCAGGCGCCGGGCGCGGGATCGGGTCGCGGCCCCTGCCCTGCGAGAGTCGACGGCGTGCCCGCCGCCGGTCGACCGGAAGCCGGCGATGCCGCAGGTGGAGATGCCGGGGTCGTGGCTTCACCGTCGCCCGCATCGGCAACGGGGTCGGCGGGAGGCGCGGGACGCGCGGGCATCGGAATGCTGCGTTCGCGGACTTCCGGCGTGTCCGTGCGAAGGCCGGGCGCGGCCGGCGTCGGCACGGCCACCTGCGGCAGCGCGCGCGGACGGATGGGGGTGGGCACGTCGCGCTGGCCGACATCGGGCGTGCGCATCGGCAGGTCGGGCGAAGCCAGCTCGCCCACCGGCAACTCGCGTGGTGCCGGCATGCGCGCCTGCAGCGGTACGGGCACCTCGCGCACCGCGACCTCCGGCACCCGCGCGTCCAGCTCGGGCGACTCGATGCGCGGCTGCGCCGTTCGCCTGGTGGGCGGCAGAACGAACTCTACGGTCGCCGCATCCGGCACCACCTCGCTGACGGCAATCGGCTGGTCGGCCGGCGGTGACGGTGTGGGGACATCACGCGGCGTCACTTCCGGCACCGGGACGTCGAGCGGCGGCGCGGGCGGCGCCGCCACGTCGGCGATGCGCGGCGCGCGCGGCGGAGACGGCTCGGTGGGGTCTGCAGGCGCATCAGCGCGCTCGGCGTCGGCCGGTGCATCGGTCGGCGCTTGCGACGGCGCGGGGGCTTGGGTCGCGACCGCAGGCGCGTCCTCGCCCGACGGGCCACCAATCTCCGCCGGCGTGCCTTCGCCTACGTACTCGACCTGCACGACGAGCTCGCCGGCGGCCGGAGGCGCATCGAACCGCGGCGGTGCGAACAGCAGCCACAGCATGAAGATCGCCAGCGCGATATGGACGACGGCGGAGCCGCCCGTCGCCAGCCACCGCAGGCCGCGCTGCTCGGGTTCGGGTGCCTGCCACTGCTGCCGCCAAACAGAGGAGAACGCCTGCCAGCGCGTCAGCTCCGCCACGCGTCGCGGCGGTTGTGCCAGCGGCCGTGCCACCAGCACCCCGACCATCGCGTCGGCCGTTGCTCCCGTCACGCGTCCCGGTCGGAGCGCGGCTTCGGACAGCCACGTCTTCCAGCCCGGCGGAAACTCACCCGGGGGGTGGCCGCGACGCTGCACCAGGCGCAGCCGTCGCTGCACCGCTTCGATCAGGTCGCTGGCGGAATACATCCGCCCCGGTCAGGCCGCGCTGTCGCGGCTGATGTAGGGCGCCGTCCCCGTATCGTGGTCGGTCGCATCGCGCACCGCCGTCACCCCGGGCACCTTCTCCAGCAGGGTCTTCTCGATGCCCTGCTTCAGCGTCACGTCGGCCATGCCGCAACCGTGGCAACCGCCACCGAAGCGCAGCAGCACCACGCCCTCGGACGTCACCTCCTGCACGGCGACGTGGCCGCGGTGCTGGGCCAGCTGCGGGTTGATCTCGTTGTCCACCACCCAGCGCACGCGCTCCACCAGCGATGCGCCGGCTTCCGGCTCATGGCCCTTGATGCGGGGCGCGCGGATCTGCAGTTGCCCGCCGGTGTCGCGGGTTTCGTAGTCGATCTCCGCGCCGTCCAGCCACTTCACGCTGGCCGACTCCAGCCACAGCGTGAAGCCTTCGCAGTCGATGGCCCACTCGTCGCCGGCCAGTTCGGCCGGCTCGGCGAACTCCAGGCGCACGTCCGCGCGTGGGGTGCCGGCATGGACCGCGGACAGCTTCACACCGAGCCCCGGCAGGGCCTCGCGGTCGAGCAGGCGGCGGAAGTGGGTCTGTGCGGATTCGGAAATCTGGATCATCCCGCTATTCTAACGGGGTCCGCGGCATGCTCTGGCGTTGGCCGCACCGCGCCACCGTGATGGATGCGCGCGGTTCATCGTTCCGCAACCGAGGTGCCCCATGTCCGATCTCGTCCCCCTGGCCCAGGCCCATTGCGTGCCGCGGCGCGGCAGCGAACACCGCCTGACCGAAGCGCGCGTCCGCGAACTGATGCCGGAGGTGCCGGGCTGGGAAGTGACCGAGGGCGGCCACGCGCTGAGCCGCACTTTCACCTTCGACGACTACCACCGGACCATGGCCTTCGTGAACGCGCTGGCGTATGTCGCCCATCGCGAGGACCACCACCCGGACCTCGGCGTGCATTACGACCGCTGCGTCGTGCGCTATTCGACCCACGATGTCGGTGGCCTGAGCGAAAACGACTTCATCTGCGCGGCCAAGGCCGCCGCCCTCGCCGACTGACCTGCCCCATCTTCCTGGAGGAGCGCCGCATGAAGCTTCGAGTCCCCCTCACCGCGCTGGCCTGCATGGCGATCGCCGCCTGTACCCCGGCGCCCGAAGCACCGCCCGCGGACCCGCCCACCGAACTGATGGCGGTCGACACCCCGCCCCCCGCCTACCCCGAAGCACTGGCCTGCGACGACGTCGGCGGCCAGACCGTATTGGCCGTGACGGTCGGCCCCGAGGGCCGGCCCACCAACGTCCGTGTCAAGCAGAGCAGCGGCCAGCCGGAGCTGGACACGGCCGCCGTCGAGGGCGTCAAGGCATGGCAGTTCCGCGCGGCGACCCGCGCCGGCCAGGCCATCTCATCGGACCTGCAGGTGCCGGTCACGTTCAAGCCGCCGACCATGCGGCCGGACCGCTGCTTCGCGCTCGACGAGGAGCGCCGCGACAGCGAACTCTGACGTCAGCCCTGGAGCCGGTCGAGCACGTCGACCAGCTCCGGCACCAGGGGCGCGTTGAGCAGGTACGGCGCGCGGCCCTCGTCCAGCGCGAATTCGAGCGTGGAGGCGTGCAGGAACAGGCGCTTCAATCCCACCTGTTCGCGCAGCCGCCGGTTCGCCTCGGCATCGCCGTATTTCGCATCCCCGGCCACCGGATGGCCGATGTGCTGGGCATGCACGCGGATCTGGTGCGTGCGACCGGTTTCGATCCGAACCTCGCACCAGGACTGCCCGCCCCTGCGCTCCAGCAGCTTGAAGTGGCTCAGCGAGGCCTTGCCCGCGGGGCTCGACGGGTCGACCACCTGAACGTGACGCTCCCCGCCCTGGCGCAGGCCGATGTGCAGCGGCGCATCGACGCTCATCACGCCATCGGGCATGCGGCCCGTCAGCAGTGCCAGGTACCGCTTGCGGATGGCGCCACCGGTGCCGGACTCCTCGCGCATCAGCGCCTGCAGTTCGGTCAGCGCGGAGCGCTTCTTGGCGACCAGGAGCAATCCGGATGTATCGCGGTCCAGCCGGTGGACCAGCTCCAGCGACTGGTTCGGCCGCAGCGCGCGCAGGGTCTCGATCGCCCCGAAGCTGATGCCGCTGCCGCCGTGGCTGGCAACCCCGGACGGCTTGTTGAGGGCCAGCAGCCGCGCGTCCTCGAAGACGATGGACGCCTCCATCGCGTCCAGGAAGCCCTTCGGCGGCGCGGCCGTGTCGCCGGGCTCACTGAGACGCACGGGCGGAATCCGGACCTCGTCGCCGCCGGCCAGCTTGCGCTCGGCCTTGGCGCGCCCCCCGTTCACCCGGACCTGCCCGGAGCGCACCAGCTTGTAGACAAGCGATCGCGGCGCGCCTTTCAGCTGCCCGAGCAGGAAGTTGTCCAGGCGCTGGCCATCGCGGTCGTCGGGCACCCGCACGGTGCGGGCGCCGCCACGGGCTCCCGGGGAAGCTGAATCGGTCATTCGCAAAGGGTTATCTGATACACTCGCGACGCGAGATAAGGTTTTGATTTCGCAGGAAGTTGCCGGGTGCGGCGCGTGCATGTCACGCCCCCGTTCCGGGAAGGGGCCGAAAGCCCCGTCCTGCGTTTCCGTACCGTGCCTGACCACTGCCCCGGGGGCAGCCATGTTAGCAGCGACGGTCCGGCGGAACCGACCCTCGTCCGGCAGGTCCAACCCGCCTGCGATGAACACCCCCGCGTGACGCCCCGGTGGCTGCCTTCTGGCGCCGGATGTGGCCCGCGGATTGCCCCGAGCGACGCGTGCGTCGCCGGTCCCCGAACCCGGTTTCAAGCAAAACAAGAGAAGCGCTCCCGCGGTCCGCCGTGGTGTCGTAGCGCTGGAAGTTGAGGTCCAGTCGGCGCGTGCGGACGCAAGTGAATCCGCACCGCCCCGGGGTGGGAACGCCCCGGGGTGTGACCCACGGCCCAGGCCTAGGGGTCGAGCCGACCGGACTTGAGTTCCCAGAGAGCGAAACGCCAGGGCGTTCCGCGCGGTAGAGCGCGCGAGGACGCAACAATGAAGCGTATGTTGATCAATGCGACGCAGGCCGAGGAGCTGCGCGTCGCGATCGTCGACGGCCAGAACCTGTACGACATCGATATCGAACAGCCGTCGAAGGAACAGAAGAAGTCCAACATCTACAAGGGCAAGATCACCCGCCTCGAGCCGTCGCTCGAAGCCGCGTTCGTCGAGTACGGCGCCGCCCGCCACGGCTTCCTTCCGCTGAAGGAAATCTCCCGCGATTACTTCCAGGCCGGGGTCGACCACAACAAGGCCGGCCTGAAGGAACTGCTGCGCGAAGGCCAGGAAGTGGTCGTGCAGGTCGACAAGGAAGAGCGCGGCAACAAGGGCGCGGCCCTGACCACGTTCATCTCGCTGGCCGGCCGCTACATGGTGCTGATGCCCAATTCCCCGACCGCCGGCGGCGTCTCGCGCCGCATCGAGGGGGATGACCGCGCCGAGCTCAAGAGGGCGATGGACGCGCTGAACATTCCCGACGACATGGGCGTGATCATCCGCACCGCCGGCGTCGGCCGCGATGCCGAAGAGCTGCAGTGGGACCTGGACTACCTGGTCAGCGTCTGGAAGGCGATCACCGACGCCGCGCTGAGCAAGCCCGCGCCGTTCCTGCTGTACCAGGAGTCGCGCCTGATCATCCGTGCCCTGCGCGACTACATGCGCCCGGACATCGGCGAGATCCTGGTCGATACCGACGAAATGTTCGCCGAGGCGCGTGAGTTCGTCGAGCAGGTCATGCCGCACAACATGCGCAAGCTCAAGCACTACACGGACGACACCCCGCTGTTCAACCGCTTCCAGATCGAGTCGCAGATCGAGAGCGCGTACGAGCGCGAAGTGCGCCTGCCGTCCGGCGGCGCGCTGGTGATCGACCAGACCGAGGCGCTGACCGCGATCGACGTGAACTCGGCGCGTGCCACCAAGGGCAGCGACATCGAGGAGACCGCGTTCAACACCAACCTGGAGGCGGCCGAGGAGGTCGCACGCCAGATGCGCCTGCGCGACCTGGGCGGCCTGGTGGTGATCGACTTCATCGACATGTCCTCCAACCGCCACCAGCGCGACGTGGAGAACCGGCTGCAGCAGGCCCTCAAGCAGGACCGCGCGCGCGTGCAGGTCGGCCGCATCTCGCGCTTCGGCCTGCTGGAAATGAGCCGCCAGCGCCTGCGCCCCTCGCTGGGCGAGTCCAGCCAGATCGTCTGCCCGCGCTGCGAGGGCCACGGCCGCATGCGCAGCGTCGAGTCGCTGTCGCTGTCGATCCTGCGACTGGCCGAAGAACACGCAATGAAGGACAACACCGGCCAGGTGCTGGTGCAGGCGCCGATCGAGATCGCCACCTACCTGCTCAACGAGAAGCGCCGCGCGCTGAGCGAGATCGAGCAGCGCCACGACGCGCCGATCGTGATCGTCGCCGACGACCAGCTGCAGACGCCGCACTTCGAGGTCACGCGCATCCGCGAGAACGAGCTGGGCGAGGAAACCACCAAGCCCAGCTACCACCGCGGCACGCCACGCAAGCTGCCGACGCATGCGCTGACCAAGGCCCACCTCAACATCCCGGCCGCGCCGGCGGTGACCAACGTCAAGCCGGCCCACCCCGCCCCGCTGCGCGAGCCGCGCGAAGTGCAGGCCGCGCCGGTCGCCCCCGCGCCGGCACCGGTCGTGGTCGCGCCTACGCATTCGGGCGGCGTGGTCGAGCGCATCCTCCGCTTCTTCCGCGGCCCGGCCGCCGCCACCGAGACCCGCGAAAAGCCGGCCCGTGAAGCACGCCGCGAAGAACGCGACGAGCGCGGCAACGGCCAGCGACGTGACGGCCGCATCGGCAAGGCCGGCGCACGCGATGGCCGCGATGGCCGTCGCAGCGAAGGCCGCGGTAACAAGCAGGGCGAAGCCGGCGGCAACCGCCAGCAGAAGCAGAAGGCGCAGCAGAAGAGCGAGCCGAAGCAGGAGCCGCGTACTGAGCCGAAGCGTGAAGCCAAGCAGGAAGGGCGCCAGGAACCGCGCCAGGGCCGCAAAGGCGGACGCGGCAAGTCCGAGGACACGCCGGCCGAAGTGAGCCGCACCGCGGCACAGGCGCAGGAGACGCGCAGCGACACGCCGCAGCCGGCAGTTGCCGTGCCCGCCGCCGCGACCGCCGCTGTGGCCGTCGCCTCCACGCAGGACAGCACACCCACCGTTGCTGACGACATCAAGACGCAAGCGGCCGCGGACGTCACCGCCCAGCCGGGCGATGGCACCGACACCGGTGCCGCCGGCGAAGGCACCGGGCGCCGCCGTCGCGGCCGTCGTGGTGGCCGCCGCCGCCGTCGCGGTGGTGATGCTGCCACCGGCGAGAACGGTCAGGATGGCACCGGCAACGACGTGCTGTCGGGCGACGAGGACGACCACGCCGCCATCGAAGAGCGCCCCACGGGTGACGCCCAGCGACCGCAGCCGGAGTTTGACTTCGAAGACGACGCGGCGCCGGCACCGGCTCCTGCCCGTCGCCGGGCTCCGCAGGCACCCCATGCCGTGGCGGCCGACGCTGCAGCCCCGGTGGCGCCGGCCGTTGCCGCAGCCGCTGCTGTCGGTGGCAATGCCGATGCCAGCGACAACGTCGATACGTCGGTGAAGCAGGACGCACCGACGCCCGAGGCCCCGGCCGTCAGCCAACCAGCCACGGACGCACAGCCGCAGGCACAGGTGGAATCGGATGTGTCCGAGCCGGCGGCTATCGCTGCACAGGCGCTGTCCACTCCACCGGCATCGTCTCCGACAGCCGAGCCCAAGACGGAAGCCGCACCGGCGTCCGTGACGAAGCCTGACGCGCCGCACGCAACCACCGCAGCCGCCACCACGGGTGCAGATGGGGCGCATGCGGACCGCACGCCGGACGCGGCAGCACCGACCGAGCGCGCTACGGCTGGTCCGGATGCGCTGCCGCGCACCGGCGGCCTGTTCGACGCCCCGCATGCTGACACGGCGATGGACCCAGCGGCGGAGGGTGAAGATGCGGACGCCAATACGCCGACGCAGCCGGACGCGGAAACCGCAGCGGTCGAAGGCGAGACGGAGAAGCCGGAGGAGGAGCGCCGCGCCTGATCGCACACGCGCCACGCACGACAAGAGAGGGCCGCGCAATGCGGCCCTCTTCTTTTTTCGCCAGGGTTCGCGCCCGTGGCCCGCGACGGGCCGCACGCGCTACATCGAATCGACCGACTCGACCAGTCCGTGGCGCCCTGCCAGCCGGGCCAGCGTGATCGCATCCCTGATGCGCAGCTTCTCGAACAGCCGGGCCTTGTGCGTGTTCACCGTTTTCGCGCTCAGGCACAGGCGGCGCGCGATCTCCTCCTGGCGCAAACCGCGCACCAGCAGCATTGCGACCTCGGTTTCCCGCGGCGAGAGTGCATCGAAGGGATTGCCATGGCCGTCGATGCTGTGGAGGGCGAGGTTCTGCGCCACCGCACTGGCCAGGTAGCGGCGCCCGAGATGCACTTCGCGCACCGCGTTCAGCAGCTCCGCCGCATCGCCGCCCTTGCCCACGTAGCCTGACGCTCCGGCCTCAAGCAGGCGCCGTGGCATCGGCCCATCCTCCAGCACGGACACGATCACCACGCGGGTGGCGCGGTTGCCGCCGGTGATGCGTTCGGTCACTTCCAACCCGCTGATGCCGGGAAGGTTCAAGTCGCACAGCACCACGTCCGGCGCCAGTGCGCGGATCAACGGCAGTGCCTGCTCGCCGGTGTCGGCCTCGCCGACCACCTCGATGTCGTCGGTCGACGACAGGATCATGGACATGCCGGCACGCACGAGTGCGTGGTCGTCCACGATGAAGACGCGAATGGTCATCCCTTTCCCCTTGGCGCCGTCCTGGCGCGGGCTGCAGGCTAAACGCCGGGGACCCGTGACGCAACCCGGTGGGCCCGCAGGGGTGTGGAGCACGTTTCATCGGGAACGAACGCATCGCGGCGCATACTCCGCAGATGGCTACCCTCAACCAGTTGCGTACGCGACTCGACATGCTGGAAAACCGCGTACCCGGGATGGCCCACCGGTCGGTCGGCAGCGACGAGTTCTGGTCCGCATTCGAACTCTACAGCGACAACATCCTTATCGACGCCGCCGGCCACCGCGACTACGTGCGCAACCGGCTGGCTGTAATGAGGACGGCCGCGTCGACGCATCTCGTTGCAGGCACGTCCACCACGCAACGCATCCAGGCCGCCGCGTCGACTGCCCTTAAGGCTTCGTCACGCAGATGATACGCGGGCGCCGCGCGCGGGTAGCGGGATGGCGGAGAGAGTGGGATTCGAACCCACGGAAGGTTTGACCCTTCGCCGGTTTTCAAGACCGGTGCCTTAAACCGCTCGGCCATCTCTCCAAAGCACTGCGTTCAACCCGTGGCGCGATGCGCGCGGGGCGTCATTTTGACACGATGGCGGGTGGCGCGGCACGGGCCGGCGCGGGCATGGTTGCCTGCACAAAGGCCTGCTGCTCATGCTCGTTGCAGGGCCCGCCCTTGATGTCCCGGCACGACAGGCGCGCGGTTTCGACCAGGCCGGGCACGCGCTCTGCCAGGAAGTCGATGAACACCCGCACCGCTGGCAACATGCCGCGCCGCGATGCGAACACGGCGTGGAAGATGCCCTGCGGCAGGCGCCATTGCGGCAGCACCACCTCCAGCTCGCCGGCACGCACGGCGTCCGAGCACACGGTTTCCGGCAGCAGCGTGATGCCCACGCCCTGCTTGGCCAGCGCCATCAGCATCGGGAAGTCGAATCCCATCACGCGCGGCTTGAGGTCCACGCGCCTCACTTCGCCGGCCGGGCCATGCAGCTCCCAGCGCTGGCGCGCATCGTCCTCGCTCATGCTGAGCGTGACGTGGTCTTCGAGATCGTCCGGGCTGGTCGGCCGGCCCTGCTTGCGCAGGTAATCGGGACTGGCCACCAGCAACTCCTGCACCTGCCCGAAGCTGCGCATCACCAGGCTGCCGTCGTCGTCCAGCTTGGCGCGCACGCGCAACGCGACATCGATGCCTTCGTTGATGATGTCGACGCGCCGGTTGCTGACCTGCAACTGCACGCGCACCTGCGGGTAGCGCGCCAGGAACTCCGGCAAGAGCTGCGGCATCTGCTGCTGCGCCATCCCGACCGGCACGCTGACGCGGATCACGCCGCGCGGCTCGGCACTGAGGCGGTCGACCACCTCGCGCGCGGCCTGCGCCTCGGCCAGCATCGACTGCGCATGCCGGTACACGCTGTTGCCAACTTCCGTCACCGCGAACCGGCGCGTGGACCGCTGAAGCAGGCGCACGCCCAGGTCGGTTTCCAGTTGGCTGATGCGGCGGCTCAGGCGCGATTTCGGGATGCCCAGCGCGCGCTCGGCGGCGGCGAAACCGGAGTGCTCGACCACCATCGCGAAGTAGTAGAGGTCGTTGAGGTCGTGCATGGCGAAGTTCCACTATCAGAACAGTGGATCGCATTTGAACAGGTTTATCCCACTGAGGCAACGGCCCAGATTGGGTGGCACCGGCGGCGCGACCGCCCCTGACGGACCCCAGCCATGCAGCTCCTCCACATCGACTCCAGCGCCCTGGGCGCTAACTCCGTGACCCGCGAACTCTCGGCCGCGATTGTCGGGCGCTGGCGCGATGCCCTGCCCGACCTCCATGTCAGCTATCGCGACCTCGACGTCGATCCGGTCCCGCACGTCACCGGCCGGGGTCTATCGGGCGTGGATGCGGATGAGGCCGCTGCCGCCGCCCGCACGCTCGAGGAGTTCCTCGCCGCCGACGTCATCGTGATCGGAGCGCCGATGTACAACTTCTCGGTGCCCTCCACGCTCAAGGCCTGGATCGACCGCATCGCGGTGGCGGGCAAGACGTTCCGCTACACCGCCGACGGCCCGCAGGGACTGGCGGGCGGTAAGCAGGTGATCATCGCCAGCGGCCGCGGCGGGTTGCACAGCGGCGCACCGAGCGACTTCCAGGAACCGTACCTGCGGCAGGTGTTCGGCTTCCTCGGCATCGACGAGGTGACGTTCGTTCGCGCCGAGGGCGTGGCGTACTCCCCGGAACATCGCGCGCAGGCGCTGGCGGCAGCGCATGCGTCGATCCCGGAGCCGGTGCGCGAAGCGGCATGACGATTACCCGTGCTGCCCGCGCTGAGACCGGCGTAAGTCGCGACCTCCCGCGCCAGGCTGGAACCTTCGCGGTCGCGACTTACGTAGCTCCTACAAGGGATGGGTCGGCGTATCAGCCGACCCGATCGACGCCGCCCATGTACGGTCGCAGCACGTCCGGCACGGTGATCGACCCGTCCGCGTTCTGGTAGTTCTCCATCACCGCGATCAGCGCGCGGCCCACGGCAACGCCCGAGCCGTTGAGCGTGTGCACCAGCTCGGGCTTGCCCGTCTCCGGGTTGCGCCAGCGCGCCTGCATCCGGCGGGCCTGGAAGGCCTCGCAATTCGAACAGGACGAGATCTCCCGGTACGTGCCCTGCGACGGCAGCCAGACCTCCAGGTCGTACGTCCGGGCGGCGGCGAAGCCCATGTCGCCGGTGCACAGCAGCATGCGGCGGTACGGCAGGCCGAGCTTCTCCAGCACCACCTCGGCGCAGCGGGTCATGCGCTCGTGCTCGTCGTGGCTTTCACCCGGGCGCGCCACCGACACCAGCTCGACCTTCTCGAACTGGTGCTGGCGGATCATGCCGCGGGTATCGCGTCCGTGGCTGCCGGCTTCGGCGCGGAAGCACATCGAGTGCGCGGTCATGCGCAGCGGCAGCCCGCCGTCCTCGACGATGGTGTCGCGGACGATATTTGTCAGGGGCACTTCGCTGGTCGGGATCAGGTAGCGCCGGCTCTCGCCCAGCTCGGTGGCGAACAGGTCGTCCTCGAACTTCGGCAACTGGCCGGTGCCCTGCATGCTCTCGGCGTTGACGATGACCGGGACGCTGGTTTCCTCGTAGCCGTGCTCGCCGGTGTGCAGGTCGAGCATGAACTGCGCCAGCGCGCGATGCAGGCGGGCAATGCCGCCGCGCAGCACGGTGAAGCGCGCACCGCTCAATTTGGCGGCGGTGTCGCCGTCCAGCATGCCGTCGCGCGCGCCCAACTCGACGTGGTCCTTGACCGGGAAGTCGAACTCGCGCGGCGTGCCCCAGCGGTGCTGCTCGACGTTGTCGTTCTCGTCCTTGCCGTGCGGCACGTCGGCCTGCGGCAGGTTGGGCAGGCCCAGCGCGATGGCGTCGAGCTCGGCCCGTATCGACTCCAGCCGCGCCTCGCTCGTCTTGAGCTCGTCGCCCAGCCCGGCGACTTCGGCCAGCAACGGCGCGACGTCTTCGCCCTTGGCCTTGGCCTGTCCGATCGCCTTGGAGCGGGCGTTGCGGGTCGCCTGCAACTCCTGCGTGCGCACCTGGATCTGCTTGCGTTCGACCTCCAGCGACTCCAGCCGCGCCGGGTCCAGGTCGAAGCCGCGCGACTGCTTGAGGCGGGCGGCGAGTTCGGCGGGGTTCTGGCGCAACAGGGTGGGATCGAGCATGTCGGGGCCGGGCATCGCGAGGTCGGGCCGGCGATTATCGCCCGCAACCGCCCGCCTTGCCGACCCATGCCAGAATGCGGGCCCCGTCGTCCGCCCAGGGTGTCCGATGCCCCGCGTCCCGTCCGATCCGCCGCGCCGCTCCTTCCAACTGTCCGACTGGACGCCCGGACGCCGCGCGTGGCTGTGGGTGGCAGGGGCATTCATTGCCGGGCTGCTGCTGTTCCTGCTGGTGCGACCCGGTGACGATGCCACGCTGACGGATGACGCGACGCCGCCCACCGCTTCGCGCGCCGACTACGATCCGCTGCCCGCGCCCCTGCCGGCCGGCGAGCGCGAGGCCAGTGGCATGGACGACGAACGCCGGCAACCGCC
>MIDV01000042.1 GCA_001830245.1 Lysobacterales bacterium RIFOXYA1_FULL_69_10
AGCTTCTTGTGGAAGCGCCCGACGATGCCGGTGATCAGCGCATCCGCCTCGCCGCGCGCCACCATCACCGAGGCGATCAGCGTGGGCCGCGAACGCATCAGGTTCTTGGCCGCCGCCGGGGTCACGCCGCGGCGCGCGGTCAGCGCGTGGTAGTGCTGCCAGTAGTCATTGAAGCGTGGATCGTCGTTCTGGTTGGTCAGCTCGAAATCCACGCCCGCGCGCATGCGCAGGCCCAGGCGCTGGATGCGCGCGTCGATCACTTCGGGACGGCCGATCAGGATGGGGAAGGCCAGGCCTTCGTCGATCACCGTCTGCACGGCGCGCAGCACGGTCTCCTCCTCGCCTTCGGCGTACACCACGCGCTTGATGTCGGCGCGCGCGCGGTCGTACACCGGCTTCATCATCAGGCTGGTGCGGTAGACGAACTGGCCCAGCTTCTCGCGGTAGGCCCACATGTCGGCGATCGGACGCAGCGCCACGCCGGAATCCATGGCGGCCTGCGCCACCGCGGCGGCCACTTCCACCAGCAGGCGCGGATCGAACGGGCGCGGGATGAGGTATTCGGGGCCGAAGCAGGGCACGTCGTCGCCGTAGGCGCTGCCCAGGTCGGACGCTTCGCGGCGCGCCAGGTTGGCGATGGCATGCACGCAGGCGACCTTCATCGCCTCGTTGATGACGGTGGCGCCCACGTCCAGCGCGCCGCGGAAGATGTACGGGAAGCAGAGCGCGTTGTTGACCTGGTTGGGGTAGTCGCTGCGACCGGTGGCGATGATGCAGTCCGGGCGGACGGCCTTGGCCTCCTCCGGCAGGATCTCGGGGTACGGGTTGGCCAGCGCCAGAATGATCGGGCGCGCGGCCATGCTCGCCAGCATCTCGGGCTTGAGCACGCCGCCGGCCGACAGGCCCAGGAAGATGTCGGCGCCCTCGACGATGTCGGCCAGCGTGCGCTTGTCGGTGTCGCGGGCGTAACGCGCCTTGTCCGGGTCCAGGTTGGGGCGACCGCTGTAGAGCGCGCCGTCGCGGTCCACCGCCAGGATGTTCTCCGGCTTCATACCCAGCGCCACGAGCATGTCCAGGCACGCGATGCCGGCCGCGCCGGCGCCGGCCGTGGCCAGCTTCACCTGGCCGATGTCCTTGCCGACCACTTCCAGCGCGTTGAGCACCGCGGCACCGACGATGATCGCGGTGCCGTGCTGGTCGTCGTGGAACACCGGGATCTTCATCCGCTCGCGCAGCTTGCGCTCGACGATGAAGCACTCAGGCGCCTTGATGTCCTCCAGGTTGATGCCGCCGAAGGTCGGCTCCAGGCTGGCGATGATGTCGACCAGCTTGTCCGGGTCCTTCTCGTCGACCTCGATGTCGAACACGTCGATCCCGGCGAACTTCTGGAACAGCACGCCCTTGCCTTCCATTACGGGTTTACCGGCGAGCGGCCCGATATCGCCCAGGCCCAGCACCGCGGTGCCGTTGCTGATCACCGCCACCAGGTTGCCGCGGGCGGTGTAGTCGAACGCGGTGGTGGGGTCGGCGGCGATTTCCTCGCAGGCGTAGGCCACGCCCGGCGAGTACGCCAAGGCGAGGTCGCGCTGGGTCACCATCGCCTTGGTCGCGATGACCTTGATCTTCCCCCGCGGGGCGATGCGGTGGTAATCGAGCGCGGCTTGCTTGAAATCGTCGGTGTTGGACATCGGGGGGTCGGCCAGGTGCGGCTGGGGGGCCCCGATTCTAGCGGAGCGGGGCGGCGGGGCTTCTCCGCCGGGGGTGGTAGCCCCTGTAGGAGCGACGTGAGTCGCGATGGGGTGCCGGTGGCGCGCCCATTGTAGGAGCGGCTTCAGCCGCGATCGGGATGCGTCGTGGGTTGCAGGGGGCGGTGATCGCGGCTGAAGCCGCTCCTACAAGAGGCCGGAGGTATCAGAGGGTCAGGTGGCCGTCGTCGGCGTTAACGGCGTCCAGGCGGATGCGGTTGGCGAACAGGGAGAACGCCAGCATCCCGGCCAGGCCGTTGGCGCGGGTGATCCACGGCGGCATCCAGCGCGCGGGCACCAGCACGCCCGATTCGAACAGGGGCTCGAAGCGCTGCACGTCGGCCAGGGTCATCTTGCCGGCGAACAGCCAGCGGCAGGTCTGCAGCTTCTGCGTGCGCAGCGCCCAGCGGAAGAACGTGTGCACGCCGATCAGGCCGCGCAGGTACACCGCGTCCTTGGTGAAGGCCGAGCCGCCGTCCACCGGCACGCCGCGGAACACGCGTTGCGCCGAGGAAAAGCTGTCGACCGGACTCTGCTCCTCGGCCATGAAGTAGTTGAAGACCTCGATGAAGTCGGCGCCGTCCATCGCCATGGCCACGGCCTCGATGCGCAGGCTGAGCCGCTTCATGCGGCCGATGTCGATACTGCCGGTGATCTGCTCGGCGAAGGTCGCCAGGCCCTCCTGGGTTTCGGTCACTCGCGGCGACGGCAGCGCCAGGCTCGGCAGCACCGGCTGCTCGCGGCCGTTGAGCGCGGTCAGCGAGTGCACGAACGCCTCGTGCTGCAGCAGCTGGTCGCGGTCGTAGTCGCTGAAGGCGGCGCCGTCGCGCAGGCGGATGCGGGTGGCGCCGGCGGCGGCCTTGGCGATCAGGTTGGGGTCGAGCACCACGTCGATCACGCGGCCGTCGAAGTAGCTGTCGAGGTCGCGCTGCAGTTGCAGCTGCAGTGCGATGGCCGAGATGGAGATGTGCTCGGCCGGGGCCATCAGTTCGTGATCGAGCTCATCGGCAATCGAGATGAAATGCCGCGCGGCATCGCGCGTGGTCGGACCGTTGCCGGGCAGCGGCTCGTCGGGGCGGCCGAACAGGCGCACCGAGTGGGTGGTGACAGCGGTGGTGCCCAGGCACTCCAGCAGCGCGGCGGCCTCGTCCCAGCTGGCGGTGGATTCGACGAGGTACTGGCCGAGCGGGTGCGAGGCGTCGGAGGCCTTCGAGATCGCCGACAGTTCGCGGCGCACTTCGCCGAAGTCGTGCCGCGGGTAGTCGATCTTCGGCAATACCGGGTTGCCGGCGGCATGCGCGGCCAGGAAGCGGCGTTCGACCTCGGCCGGCCAGCTGGTCAGCGTGAGCAGCTTGATGTCGCGCACGGCGGCGACCATGCGCGCATCCAGCGCGGCGTGGTGGGCGATCTCCGGGGCGTCAGCGCTTTCCATACTTGTCGGCCGGGCGCTTGCCGGGCGTCCTGGACTGGGCCTTGTCGTCGGCGGTTTCCGCTCGCCGCTGCGCCAGCCGGCCGGCGGCACCGGCCACTTCGTCGCCGAGCTTGCGGTAGTTGGCGAAGCGCTGCGCGTCGAGGGTGCCGGCCTCGATCGCCGCGCGCACTGCGCAGCCGGGCTCGCGGTCGTGGACGCAATCGCGGAAGCGGCATTGCGCGGCCAGCGCCTCGACATCGGCGAAGCTCTCGGCCACGTCTTCCTCGCCGGTGGGCTTGAGCTCCCGCATGCCGGGGGTGTCGATCATGCAGGCGCCGGTCGGCAGCGGGATCAGCGCGCGGTGGGTAGTGGTGTGGCTGCCGCGCGAGTCGCTCCCGCGGACCTCGCCGGTCTTCATGCGCTCGATGCCGAGCAATGTGTTGGTGAGCGTGGACTTGCCGGCGCCCGACGAGCCCACCAGCACCACCGTGCGGCCCGGCCCGAGCCACGGCTTGAGCGCGGCGACCGAGTCGGCCTCGCGCGCGTTGACGGTGCGCACCGCCACGCCCTGCGCGGCGAGTTCGGCGAGCGCCGCCACCGCGCCGGGCAGCGCATCGGCGCCTTCGGCCATCGCCATGTCGGCCTTGGTCAGCACGACGACGGGCTCGGCGCCGCCGCGCACCAGCAGCAGGTAGCGCTCGATCCGGCGCGGGTTGAAGTCGGCATCCAGCCCGCAGACGACGAACACGGTGTCGACGTTGGCGGCGATCAGTTGCTGGCGGTAGTGCTCGCCCGCGGCTCCGCGCTTGATGGCGGTGCGCCGCGGCAGCAGTGCGACGACCTTGCCGGACTCCAGCGCGCCCTCCACCAGCACCCAGTCGCCCACGGCGGGCCGCTGCTCGGGATCGACCCCGCCCTTGCGGGTGTTGGGCGGACGCTGCCACTCGGGCAGGGACTCGACCGAATACATGTCGCCGCCGGCGTCCACCGCGATCTGGTAGCCGCTGCGGTGCTGCTCGACGATGCGCGCCGGCCACGCCGCGGGGTGGTCGGCCATCAGCGCACGCCAGGCCTCCACGGAAGGCAGCCCGTCGGGCTGCAGGGGCCAGCCGATCGCCTCGAGCGCGGCAGGGGTGGAGGTCAACGGCGGTCGCGGGCTGGGGTCATGGCGCGGATTCTAGCCCCGTGGCGGCGGCGTGCCGGCGCGGCGCCTGTCCGCGGGTGGCTGGAATGCGCGCTGTGGCACGTTCTCCCGGTCGGGGACGGCCTCCACCACCATGCCGATCACGCCCGCGACCCGGCGGGCGGATCGCTGTTGGAATCGGCTAGTCTGCCCGCTCCCTCCCAGACCGCCCTGCCCGATGTCCAGCCTCAAGACCCGCGAACGCCTGTCCGAAGTCCGATACGAGATCCGCGGTGAGCTGGCGCGGCGGGCCCGTGAGCTGGAGGCCCAGGGCCGGCGGCTGATCAAGCTCAACATCGGCAACCCGGGTGCGTTCGGGTTCCGTGCGCCCGAACACCTGCAGCGCGCGATCGCCGAACGCATCGCCGACACCGACCCGTACACGCACCAGCAGGGGCTGCCCGCCGCGCGCGAGGCGATCGCCGCGTTCCACAAGCAGCGCGGTACGCCCAACGCCACGCCCGAGCGGGTGTTCATCGGCAACGGCGTCAGCGAGCTGATCGACCTGAGCCTGCGCGCGCTGCTGAACCCGGAAGACGAAGTGCTGCTGCCCTCGCCCGACTACCCGCTGTGGTCGGCGGCGACGATCCTCAACGACGGCCGGCCGGTGTATTACCGCTGCGCGCCGGAGAACGGATTCCTCCCGGACCCGGAGGAGATCGAGAAGCTGGTGTCGCCGCGCACCCGCGCCATCGTCCTGATCAACCCCAACAACCCGACCGGCGCGGTGTACCCGCGCGAACTGCTCGAGCGCATCGTCGCGATTGCCGCGCGCCACAAGCTGTTGCTGATGAGCGACGAGATCTACGACTCGATCCTGTACGACGGCGCGGTATTCCAGCCGCTGGCGCCGCTCGCGGGCGACGTGCCGTGCCTGTCGTTCGGCGGGCTCAGCAAGGTGCACCGCGCCTGCGGCTGGCGCGTGGGCTGGGCGGTGCTGTCGGGCGACCCGCTGCTGTCGGGCGAGTTCCACCACGCCATGGACCTGCTGGGCGCGCTGCGACTGTGCGCCAACGTGCCCGGGCAGTTCGCGATCGAGGCGGCGCTGCATGGCGAGGACACCATCGCCGCGCTGTGCGCACCGGGCGGGCGTCTGTACGAGGCGCGTCGCGCGGTGGTCGAGGCTGTCGGCGCCAGCGCCCACCTGTCGCTGGTCGAACCGGGCGGCGCGCTGTACGCGTTCCCGTCGGTGACGGGCGCGGCCCGGGTCGGCTTCGACGACCACGCCTTCGCACTGGAACTGCTGGAAACCGAGGACGTGCTGGTGGTGCCGGGCTCGAGCTTCAACGTGCCCTACCGCACCCACTTCCGCGCCACGCTGCTGCCGCAGCCCGACGAACTGCGCGAGGTGTTCGCGCGCATCGAGCGCGTGCTGGACCGGCATGCCGAGCGGGCGCAGGCGCGGCAGACGGCGGTGGCTTGAGGGCGTGCCCCCGTAATCGACTGGAGAGGCGGAAAGCGCGGATCGTGTGTTGAACCCTTCTCCCTTTGGGAGAAGGTGGCGCGGAGCGACGGATGAGGGTTCGGCGAAGTCGTCGCCACTCAAACCTGGGTGGACTTCGCCAAACCTTCACCCCAACCCCTCCACCTGAGGGAGCGGGGCTTTAACGCGGCGCACTCCGTCTCTGCTTCCATCCGCCTCTATCCGCGCCATCCGTGGCGAAAAAGCTCGAAGGGACCCGAATGCCAGAAGCCAACAGCCCCCTCACCTACCTCGCCCTGGGCGACAGCTACACCATCGGCGAGGGCGTGGACCCTGACGACCGCTGGCCGGTGCGACTGGCGCGAATCCTTCGCGCCGAAGGCGTCGCGTTGGATGACCCGCGCATCATCGCCACCACCGGTTGGACCACCGACGAGCTGTCGCAAGCGATGGATGCCGCCGAACCGCTGGGCGAGTTCGGCTTTGTGACCCTGCTGATCGGCGTCAACAACCAGTACCGCGAACGCAGCCATTCCGAATACCGCGGCGACTTCCATGACCTGCTGCGGCGTGCGATCACGCTGGCCGGAGGACGCAGTGGCAGGGTCATGGTGCTTTCGATCCCCGACTGGGGCGTGACCCCGTTCGCTACCGCGCAGAGGCGCGACCCGGCGCGGATCGCGAGCGACCTGGACGCCTACAACGCGATTGCCGCCGAGCTGTGCGCGCAGCACGGGGTGGCCTTCGTCGACATCACTGGGATCAGCCGCGAACACGGCACCGATCCGGCGATGCTGGTGGCCGACGGCCTGCACCCGTCGGGAGCGATGTACGCACTGTGGACCGCGCAGGCGCTGCCGGTGGCACGGCGCCTGCTGTCGGAGGCACGGGCATGAGTGTCGCGACGCGGCCCGTCGACGGCGCGCGGGCGCGCGGCATCGCCGACGCCTTTCGCCCGGCACGTCCCTGGGGCAACTACTGGGACTACTTCTACAGCCGCAGCAAGCTGGGCAGCGATCCGCTGTACCCCGGCGTGTGCGACGCGCTGCGCGGCACGTCCGCGCCGCTGCTGGACCTGGGCTGCGGCCTGGGCCTGCTGGCGCATGCGCTGGCCGCCGACGGCATCGCGCTGCCGTACCGAGGCGTGGACAGCGACGATTCCAAGATCCGGCGCGCAAAGCGTGCAGCGGCGCGGGTGGGACTCGACAGAGCGGCATTCGATACGGTCGACCTGGCGCGCGTCATCCCGGAGCATCGCGGCAGCGTCGCCATCCTGGACGTGCTGCAGTTCATTCCGCCGGACGCGCAGGCGCGCTTGCTGGATGCCACGGTGGCGATGCTGTCGCCGGGCGCGAAGCTGGTGATCCGCACCGGCCTGGACGACGGCAGTTCGCGGGCGCGGATCACCCGCGCGGTGGATGTGTTCTCGCGCGTGCTGGGCTGGATGAACGCCGCGCCGCGCTACTACCCGGAGGCCGACGCGCTGCGGGCGCGGTTCGAGGCGGCGGGACTGGCGTACGAGATCGAGCCGCTGTACGGCAACACGCCGTTCAACAACTGGCGGGTGGTGGCGGAAAGACGCTGAGCCGCGGCATCCCCGCGATACCGCCGCACTTGTAGGAGCGGCTTCAGCCGCGAACACAGGGAGCATGCACTTGCGTTGCATGCCGATCGCGGCTGGAGCCGCTCCTACAACGGCACGGGGCACCCGCCTGCCTGCTCGCCCGCGCGTCTCGACACGTCGCAATGAAACAAGGGCGCCTTGCGGCGCCCTTGTTCGTCACAATCGGGATGTCACCGCACGCGGCTTACTCGCTCAGCTGGTTCCACAGGAACGTGTACGCCATCGCGTTCATGTGAGCGGCCTGTGCGTTGTTGGCCGCGCCGCCGTGGCCGCCTTCGATGTTCTCGTAGTAGCGCACGTCCTTATCGGCCTCGACCATCTTCGCCATCATCTTGCGCGCATGGCCGGGGTGGACGCGGTCGTCGCGGGTGGAGGTCATGAACAGCGTCGGCGGGTAGTCCTGCTGCGCGTCGAACAGGTGGTACGGCGAAAAGGTCTGGATGAACGCCCATTCCTCCGGCTTGTCGGGGTTGCCGTCCTCGGCCATCCACGACGCGCCCGCCAGCAGCTTGTGGTAGCGCTGCATGTCCAGCAACGGCACCTGCACGACCACCGCGCCGAACAGGTCCGGGTACTGGGTCAGCATGTTGCCGGTGAGCAGGCCGCCGTTGCTGCCGCCTTGGATGCCCAGGTGTTCGGGCGAGGTGACCTTGCGCTCCACGAGATCGCGCGCGACCGCCGCGAAGTCCTCGTAGGCCTTGTGGCGGTTGGCCTTGAGCGCGGCCTGGTGCCAGCGCGGGCCGTACTCGCCGCCGCCGCGTATGTTGGCCACCGCGTACACGCCGCCCTTTTCCAGCCAGCCCTTGCCGACGCCGCCGGAATACCCCGGGGTCAGCGAGATCTCGAAGCCGCCGTAGCCGTACAGCAGCGTCGGGGTGCTGCCGTCCAGCACGAGGCCCTTGGGCTGCACGACGAAGTACGGAACCCGGGTGCCGTCCTTGCTGGTGGCGAAGTGCTGGGCGATCTCGTGCGTGGAGGCATCGAAGAACGTCGGCATCGTCTTCAGGACTTCCGGTGCTTGCCCGATCTCCGCCAGCGACAGCGTGGTCGGCGTCAGGTAGTCGGTGGCCGTGAGCCACACCGCATCACTCTCATCGCTGTCCACCGCCGACACGCCCAGCGTGCCGAACGTCGGTGCACCGGTGAACGCGCTGCGCGCCCAACCGCCCTCGCCCGGCGTCATCACGCTCAGGCGGTTCTTGACGTCCTCCAGCACGTTGAGCACCAGGTGGTTGGCGGTCCACGTGTAGCCGGCCAGCGAGGTCTTGTCGGTGGGCTCGAACAGCACGTCGAAGTCGCGACCGCCGGCCATGAACGCGTCGAAGTCGGTCGCGATCAGGCTGCCCGCCGGGTAGGTGCGGCCGCCGGCTTCATAGGCCTCGCGCAGCTCCAGCACCAGCCAGTCCTTGTGCACCGACTTGTTGGCCGAGTTGGGCGCGTCGACCTTGGTCAATTGACCGTCGCCGCCGCGCAGGTACAGCTCGTCGTTGTAGAAGGCGATCGTGCGCATCACGAAGTCGCGCTCGAAGCCCGGGGTGTGGTCGTGGCCGGCGGCGATGTACATGTCGCCCGGCTGGCCTTCGTAGACCACCTTCGCTTCGCTGATCGGCGTGCCGCGCTTCCATTCCTTGACGATGCGCGGGTAGCCGGACTCGGTCATGGTGCTCGTGCCCTTCTCGTCCGGACCGAAGTCGGTATAGACGTACACCGTGTCGCGGTCGATCCAGCCCAGCCCGCCCTTGGCCTCGTCGCGGAAGAAGCCGCCGTCCACCCAGGTCTTGCTGGCCAGGTCGAACTCGCGCGTGACGTCGGCATCGGCGCCGCCGCGCGACAGCGCGACCAGGCAGCGCTCGTACTCCGGCTTCAGGCAATTGGCGCCGTGCCACACCCAGTTCTCGCCCTCGGCCTTGTTCAGCGCGTCCAGGTCGATGACGGTTTCCCACTCGGGGTTGTCGGTGCGGTAGGACTCCAGCGTCGTGCGGCGCCAGAGACCGCGCTCGTGGTTCTTGTCCTTCCAGAAGTTGTAGTAGTAGTCACCGATCTTCTCGACGCCGGGGATCTTGGCGTCGGAATCGAGAATGGCGCGGATGTCGGCTTCCAGCGCCTTGAATTCCGGCGTGGCGGCCAGCTCGGCTTCGGACTTCGCGTTCTGCTCGCGCACCCAGGCCAGCGCGGTGTCGCCGCCGACGTCCTCCAGCCACAGGTAGGGATCGGTGGCGGCGGGCTGGGTGGTGGGCGGGTTCACGGGGGCGGGCTCCTGGGCGTGCAGGGCACCGGGCACGGCGAAGGCGGCGGCGGTGGCCAGTCCGGCCGACACCAGCAGGGTGTGGCAGGCCTGGGCCAGCGGGGTCTTGGAACGCGCGGACATCGACATCGGCATGGGTGCTCCGGGGCGGACGGGGTGACGGATCGGGATGCGCAAAAACGCAGCGCGCAACGCTAGCACAGGGCGTTGGCGGCTCCGGCGTCCGGCAGGGGCCGGCCCGACCCACGCCCGTCAGGCCGCGCGCACCGGCCGCGCCGTCGGCATCCGGCGCGCGCGACGTCGGGCCTGAGGCCCGGAGCGCCGCGCCCGCGTGGGCGCCGCGACACGGGCCGGCGCGGCATTGCGTGACAGGGGCACCGGGCATCCATGCAGCGCCCAGAGCGCGACCGCCGGCATGCCGAGCAGCCACATCGGCAACCATCCAAGGGCCTCGTAGTGGCCGCGGGCCGCCGGCACCAGCGCCAGCACCACGACCGCGACCGCCAGTGCGTGCCGGAGGACGGCGTCGAGCGTGGCGCGGATGTCCAGGGAATCGGGGGTCGGATCGGATCCGGTGGCGATGGGGTGCATGACGGACTCCTGACGTAGGTGGCGGAAAGCGTTCGAACTGCGTGGATCGGACTGTCCACCGGGCGCATCTCACGGGCTGCGACCTGCTGCGCGTGTAGGCGCGGGTTCAGCCGCGAGGGGCCTTCACGGGGCGCCGAGGTCGCGAGGCGGGTCGGGTTGGAAGGCCCGGAATCGGTACTGGCGGTGGCGCATGCGGTGGCGCGGTCGCGACTTACGTCGCTCCTACTAATGGCTCCGGGGGTAGCGGGCGACCTGGCTTCGCGGCTGAAGCCGCTCCTACAGGGGCGAGTGCGGCGAGGCTTCGGGGCTTCACCGGGCACGCGGCCGGGCCTTGGGCAGCCGCGTTGACGCGGCACTGCGCGACCGGCTGTCAGGGTGCACGGGGCGCCTCCAGCCACGGGGGCGAGCCGTACCTCCAT
>MIDV01000043.1 GCA_001830245.1 Lysobacterales bacterium RIFOXYA1_FULL_69_10
TCACCAGATGCGGACGCGATCCTCCGGCGCCACCCACAGCGGGTCGGCCTCGGTCACGTTGAACGCCTCGTACCAGGCATCGATATTGCGCAGCGGAGCGAACGCGCGGATGTGTCCCGGCGAGTGCGTGCCATTCACCAACTGCTGGCGCAGCGCATCGTCGCGCCACAGCGTTCGCCACACCTGCGCCCAGCCCATGAAGAAGCGCTGCTCGCCGGTGAAGCCGTCGATGACCGGCGCCGGCTGGCCGTCGAGCGAGCGGCGGTACGCCTCCAGCGCGATGGTCAGGCCGCCGAGGTCACCGATGTTCTCGCCCATCGCCACCTTGCCGTTGATGCGCATGTCCGGCAGCTGCGGGAACTCGTAGCTCTCGTACTGCGCGCCCAGCTTGGCCGCCTGAGCCTCGAACTTCGCAGCGTCCTCGGCCGTCCACCAGTCGCGGAGCAGGCCGGCGCCGTCGGACTTGCGGCCCTGGTCGTCGAATCCGTGGATGATCTCGTGGCCGATCACGCCACCGATGCCGCCGTAGTTCACGGCCGGGTCGGCGTCGGGGTCGAAGAACGGCGGCTGCAGGATCGCGGCCGGGAACACGATCTCGTTCTTTACCGACGAGTAGTACGCGTTGACCGTCTGCGGCGTCATGCCCCACTCGCCCTTGTCGACCGGCTTGCCGATGCGGTTGCGGTCGTAGTCCCACTCGAAGCTGCGCGCGCGGTCGGCGTTGCCGAACACGTCGCCGTTGGCGATCTGCAGGCCGGCGTAGTCGCGCCACTCGTCCGGGTGGCCGATCTTCAGGCCGAAGCCCTCCAGCTTGGACATCGCCTCGGCCTTGGTTTCCGGGCTCATCCAATCCAGCTGCTGCAGGCGCGCCCCCATGGCCGCCTTCACGTTGGCGACCAGGTCGTCCATCTTGGCCTTGGCGTCGGGCGGGAAGTACAGCTCGACATAGTCGCGGCCGATCGCCTCGCCCATCGCGCCTTCGGCGAACGACACGCCGCGCTTCCAGCGTGCGCGCTGCTCGGGCTGGCCGGACATGAACTTGTTGCGGAACTCGAAGTTCGCATCGACGAAAGCCTTGCTCAGCAGCGGCGCGGCGTCATCAATGGTGTGGAACGCCTGCCACGCCTTCAGCGTGTCCAGTTCGGTCGCGGCGAAGACCGATGCCATCTTCGGGAAGGCACTGTCCTGGCGCACCACCGCCTTCTCGGTGTGGTCGACACCGGCGGCGTCGAAGAACGTCGCCCACGGGAAGCCCGGCGCCCTGGCGTCCATCTCCGCCAGCGTCACCGGGTTGTAGGTCTTGTCGCGGTCGCGGCTTTCGGCGCGGGTCCAGTGCGCTTCGGCGATCTTCGTTTCCATCGCCATGATGGCTTCCGCACGGGCCGCGGCGTTGTCCCACCCGGCCAGCTCCAGCATCTGCGCGATGTACTGCACATAGCGCTCGCGCTGCGGCGCGAACTTCTCTTCCAGGTACATCGCGCGGTCGCCCAGGCCCAGCCCGGACTGGCTCAGGTACAGCGTATACGTATCGGGGTCGCGCTGGTCGTCGGACACGTAAGCGCCGAAGAACGTGCCGCCGAAACCGCCCATGCGCTCGCCCATCAGGCGTGCGAGGCCGTCCTTGTCGGTCACCGCCGCGATGGCATCGAGCTTCGGCTGGACAGGCTGCCGACCGAGCGACTCGATCGTCGCCTCGTCCATGAAGCCCTGGTACAGCGCCGCGATCTTGGCGGCGTCGCCATCGGTGGCCGGGTCGCCGGATTCATAGCCTTCGACCAGCTGGCGCAGGCGCGCCTCGGACAGGTCGCGCAGCACCAGGAACGAGCCGTACATCGACTTGTCGGACGGGATTTCGGTGTTCTCGGCCCAGTTGCCGCTCACGTAGGCGAAGAAGTCCTCGCCCGGTTCGACGTCGCGGTCCATGCCGGCGGTGTCGATGCCCCAGGTGCCGTAACGGTTGGCGGCCACGGTCGCGGCACCGCCGCCGGCCGGGGCGTGGTCGTCGAACAGCACGCGCACGTCGTTGCCCGTCTCGGGCACGTGGTTCTGGGCGGCCACCGGCGCGGCCAGGGCCAGCGCAAGGGCGGTCGCGGTAAACAGCAGGGTCTTCTTCAAGGCGATCTCTCCGGGTTTGACAGGCAGGCCCCGCTCGACGCGTCCTGCTGGCAGGCGGGTCGAAGGCCGACCCGGGGTTTTACCCCACCTTTCGCGTGCACGCGCAGTGCCAAGGGTTGGGATGGCCGATGCGGCAAAGCTGAACCGGTCAGCTTCGCGGGGCGGGCACATGCGCGGACCCATGCACGGACGCAGGCGCGTACGATGCGCGGGTGCCACGCGGTCCCTCGCGTCCCGACGACCCCCGCGGTCCCTCGA
>MIDV01000044.1:0-8482 GCA_001830245.1 Lysobacterales bacterium RIFOXYA1_FULL_69_10
GAGCGAATCGCCACCGGCGGCGCCGAGGTTGGCATCGAGCAGGTTGCGCCCCACGCGCCAACGGCCGCCCGCGGCGGGGGCCGGTTCCAGCAGCAGGACGGCCTCGAGGTTGCCGCTCGCCCTGTTCCATACGGGAAGGACGGTGCTGTCGGTGCGTGCGTTGTTGCCGGATTGCGCGTGCGCACCACCGGCCAGCCCGAGGGCCAGCAGGAGGGCAAGTGGCAATTGCAGCGATCGCGTCTTCATTCCGTTGCTCTACGACCCGTCCTGGTCAGCGGAGTTCCCGCCAAGATGAGGCAGGGACTATAGGCGATTTATGTTTATTTAACAATTGCCGCCGGTCGGCAGGCGTTCCCCTTATTGCACCCGCTCCGGGGCCGACATCTCCTGGCCATGGAGCGTCAGGAGTGTCTCCACTTCCCCGGCGGTAAAGCTGTAACGCTGCCCACAGAATTCGCAACGCACCTCGGCGTGTCCATCGGCCGCGGCAGCGCGCGCCTCGTCCTGGCCCAGCGACGCCAGCATTGCGGAGACGCGCTCACGCGAGCACGAGCACGCGAAGGCAAGCGGTTTGCGACCCAGCAACTCCACGCCGTCCTCATGGAACAGCCGCGTCAGCAGAGTATCGCCGGGCAGCTCGAGCAGTTCCTGCGCGCCGAGCGTGTCGAACAATGCGCCCACGCGAACCCAACCGTCTTCATCGCCCTCATCGCCCGGCAGCTTCTGCAGCATGAGTCCCGCCGCCCTGTTTCCGTCGGCGGCCAGCAGCAGGCGGGTGGGGAGCTGTTCGGACTGCTGGAAGTAGTCCTCCAGCGCGCCTGCCAGAGTGTCGGATGTAAGCGACACCAGCCCCTGGTAGCGGAGTGGCTCCTGACCCTGCGCGCCGGGACGCGGATTCTCGACGGTGATCGCAAGCACCGCGTCAGGCCCGAGGTCGCGAAGGTCCCGCGTAGGCGTCGCGCCCTCGGCCAGTTGCACGATGCCGCGCAAGGTCCCGGCCGCGGTGCATTCGGCGAACAGCGTCCTGATCGCACCGTTGGCCTGCAGCTGGATGGACAGTCGTCCGTCGACCTTGGTGTGCCCGGTCAGCAGCGCGGCCGCGGCGCTGGCTTCACCCAGCAGTTCCGCCGCCGCGGTCGGATAGTCCTCCCTTTCGCGAATCTGCCGCCAAGTGTCCTGAAGATGCACCCTGACGCCCCGGATCCCGGCGCCCAGGATGAGGAAGCGTGTCAGGCCGTCGTGGTCGAGGGAGGTAGGTTCGTGGTCGGTCATGGGGCGCTCGGGGTGGGGCTACGGTGATAATGGACATGCAGACGTGCATGGGACGTGGCGGAAGTGGGGGCGCAAGGCAATGACGCAAGCGACGGGGCCCCGGGGCGCCAGGAAATCGAGATGGCGCCGGTGGCGCCGCTGGCTGTTGGTCATGCCGCTGCTGGTCATGCTGGCGACCGTCCTGCAGGTGCTGGTGCTGCGCTGGGTGGACCCGCCTTTCAGCGCCTTCATGGCCGCGCGCCAGGTCGAGGCGTGGCGGTCTGGCGTCCGGGATTTCCGGATGTCATACGCGTGGCGGGATCTGGGAGCGATCGCGCCCGAGCTGCCTTTGGCGGTGATTGCCTCGGAAGACCAGAACTTCAGCCGCCACCACGGATTCGACCTGGAGGCGATCGAGAAAGCGCGCGCCCACAATGCGCGCGGCCGGCCCACGCGTGGCGCCAGCACGATCAGCCAGCAGACCGCCAAGAACCTGTTCCTCTGGAGTGGTCGAAGCTGGGTGCGCAAGGGAATCGAGGCCTGGTACACGCTGCTGATGGAGACGCTGTGGCCCAAGACGCGGATCCTGGAGGTGTACGTCAACGTGGCCGAGTTCGGCGATGGCGTATACGGCGCGCAGGCGGCTGCGCGGCGCTACTTCGGGCGGGACGCCGACCGCCTCACTGCAAGCCAGGCCGCACGCCTGGCCGCGGTGCTGCCGAGCCCCCGCCGCTACAGCGCGGCCAACCCGGGTCCGTACGTGCAGCGCAGGACGCGGGCCATCGAGCGGCAGATGCGCTACATCGGCGGTCGCGCCCACCTCGAAGCGTTGGACTGAGCCGCTACCATGCGCCGCATGCCCCATGACCTGCTGACTGTTGTCGTCGCCGCCTACAACGAGGGCGACAGCCTGCCGTTGCTGCACCCGCGCATCGCGGCCGTGCTCGATGGCCTCCAATCCCGGGGCGTGACCGGCCGTGTGCTGTACGTCGATGACGGCAGCACCGATGGCACATGGGCGGTATTGCAGGGCCTGGCGGCGAGCGACACACGGGTCGGGCTGTTGCGACTGTCGCGCAACTTCGGCAAGGAACTGGCGCTGACCGCCGGGCTTGACCGCGTGGACGAAGGCGCCGCATTGATCCTCGACGCCGATGGCCAGGACCCGCCCGAGCTGATTCCCCGGTTCGTGGAACGGTGGCAGGACGGATTCGACGACGTCCACGGCACCCGGGTCGAGCGTGACGGCGAGGGCTGGCTGAAGCGCGCGACCGCGCATGCGTTCTACCGGGTGATCGGCCGCTTGTCGCGCACGCCGATCCCGGCCGACACCGGCGACTTCCGGCTGCTGTCGCCGCGTGCGCTGGCGGCATTAGCGCAACTGCGCGAGCGCCACCGCTTCATGAAGGGCCTGTTCGGCTGGGTCGGCTTCAACCGCACCTCGATCCCGTACCACCGCGAGCCGCGCGCGGCCGGTGCCAGCAAGTTCAACTTCTGGCGCCTGTGGAACCTTGCGTTGGAGGGCATCACAAGCTTCTCGACCGCGCCATTGCGCCTGGCCACGTACTTGGGCCTGGCAACGGCCGCGTTCGCGTTCGTCTACGGGCTGTGGGTCATCGTCAAGGCGCTGCTCTGGAGCGACCCGGTGGCCGGCTGGCCGACGATGATGGCGGTGATCCTGTTCCTGGGTGGCATCCAGCTGATCGCCCTGGGGCTGATCGGCGAATACCTGGGCCGCCTGTACGAGGAGTCCAAGCAGCGGCCGCTCTACCTGGTCGACGTCTGGCAGCCGGCGGCAGGAGTATCCTCGCGGCAGGTCCCAGTCGGAGGAAGCGGCCATGCGCACCGTGCGGCAGCTGCTGGAGGCGAAGGCGCCTGAAGTCTTCGCGATCGGTCCGGATGCACCCGTGATCGATGCGATCCGCCTGATGGCGGAAAAATGCATTGGAGCCGTCCTGGTGATCCACGAGGGCCGCCTCGCCGGCATCCTTTCCGAACGCGACTATGCGCGGAAGATCGTGTTGCAGGGTCGCTCGTCGGCCACGACGCCGGTGCGCGCGATCATGACCTCCGATGTCGTGACGATTGGCCTGGACGAGACCACCGATCGCTGCATGCAGCTGGTCACCGACCGCCGCATCCGGCACCTGCCGGTGACCAGCAACGGACAGGTGCTCGGCGTGGTCTCGATCGGCGACCTGGTCAAGGCGGTCATCGAGGACCAGCAGCTCGAGCTGGACCAGTTGCAGCGCTACATCGCCAGCTGAGCGCCGCCCGGCGACGGCTCATTCCGCGTACTGGCCACCACACTCCGCGTTCTCGCCCGGTCCCAGTTCCAGCGTGGCCAGCAGGCCGGCGGGCGGCGCGATCGTGGCCAGCGTCAACGCGACGGCGCCGCGCAGCCCGAGGCGCTTGAAGTCGGGACGGATGCTGGGGTCGGCGAAGCTCCCGGTCACTACCAGTGGCGAGCGCAACGACAGCAGGCTGCGATCCTTCGGGCGGGGCCGGATGAGCAGGTCCAGGCGTTCGTCGCGCAGGCTGATCGTGCCTGAGCCGACCAGGATCGTGTCGGTGGTGTCGAACGCCAGTGCACGTGACTGCATCACGCCATTCTTGACGCCGAAGTCGCCGAAGGCACAGCGCACGGGGATCTGCCGGTCTTCGGTCAGCTTGAACTTGATGATTTCCGCCAGGTCGAGCCCGGCGAATTCCATCAGCAGGTTGCTGATGCGTCCCGAGCCCATGCCGATGGCGACGTCGCCACTGCTGGTCCCGAGCATGCCGGCGACGGAGTTGCCGTGGCCCGCCAGCGTCACGCGACCGCCGACCTTGCCGACCGCATCGCGGGCCAGCTCGACCGTGGGCAGCAACTTGGCCAGCGTCAGCCCACGCGCGTTGATGTCGGCGCGGGTGCGGATGGTGTCCTCGCGTGCATCCATCTGGATGATGGACCGGATGTCGCCGTCGGCCACGCCGAAGTTGAGCGGATCCAACCGCAGCTGCCCGCCTTCCAGGAACAGGTGCGCGTCCATGTCCTGCAAGGGCCAGCCGGGCGCCTCGAGCGTGGCTGCGCGCAGGCGCACGTCGGCATCCATGGCGCGCAGCTTGTCGAGCTCGTACGGCGTGTCGGGCAGCACCCGGCCGCGCGCCCGCGTGTCCCGGTTGGCCGCCGTGAGTTCCGGGTTGCCGGTCTCGCCGGCACCCGATTGCGGCGCGCCACCGACAAACCCGGCCAGGTCGTCGAAATCCAGATGCTGCGAGCGCAGGTCGGCACGCAGGAAGGGCCGCTCACCCGACGTATCTACGCTGGCAGTGCCGGCCAGATCGCTGTCGCCGACCTGCCCCGAGAAGTCGTTGTACGTCCATACCCGGCCGTCGCGCCGCAGGCGTCCGTCGAGCGTGTAGGGCGGCGTGTTGGGGGTGGCGATGCCGATCAGCGGGTACAGGTCGGCGAGGTCGCGGCCGGCCAGTTCGAGCTGAAGGTCGAAGTCGCGGAAACGGAACGGATTGACCAGCGCGCCGCGCGCATGGGCCCGTGTCGCACCGGCCTCGGCGTGCAGGTTGATGCGGTACGGCCGCTCGCTGTCACGCAGCTCCAGCGGCGACTCGGTGAAACCCTGTATGTCGAACGGCTCGCCCTTCCAGACGCCGTCACCGGCGATGCCGACCGGCGCGTTTCCGCCGCGACGCGAACGGCGGCTGACGACCGCCACGTCGATGCGGGTGTCGTTGGCGGCGTCCTGGAAGTGCAGGCGCCCGTCATCGATCCAGATGTCGCCTAGGTCCGGGCCGGGTCCATCGCCGTCGCCGAACGTCCAGTTCCCGCCCGGTTCCTCGCCCGTTTCGAACCACACCTCGGGTGCGGTCAGCTTCAGTTCGGACAGGCGCACGTTGCCAGTCAACAGGGCAGCGAGGTCGACCGAGAACTCCAGCAGGTCGGTCGTCGCCATCCGGTCTCGCTTCGACCACTCCGGGTTGCCGAGCGCGAGGTCGGCTGCGCGAATCGTCGTTATCCGGCCCAGGTCCACATCGAGGTCCCCGGCGATATCGAAACTGCGCCCGGTACGCGCCTCGACCTGGCGCTCGACAGGGCCGCGGAACCAGTTCCAGTCCCACAGCACGATCAATACCGCCAGTGCGGCCACCGCGACGCCCAGGGCGGTCAACACCGGATGCGCGCGTATCGAGGTCCCGGCGCGCTGGACATGAAGCGCCAGGCCGGCACGTGGTCCGGCCTGGGGCTCCGGCCGCGACGGTGAGCTCATCCAGAACGCTCGATGGCTCTCGGCCAGGCCTTGCCTGTCAGCCGGCCCGGCACGTGAAGCTTCCGCCCTCGTCCTGAATCAGCGTGCCGCCTTCGGCATCGCCGGTGAACTCGAGCGCCTCGCCCGCGAACGTCGCGGTGGACGCACCGCCACTGCGCGAGAGTTCGACGGTGCGCCCGTCGGCCAGCATGACCTGCGCGGTGTCGCCGTCGACGCTGACGCGATGGTCGCCATCGCAGGTGTAGGTCGCCATCGCCAGCGCATCGTCGGCGGGGGGCGTGGCGTCGCTGGCGGCGTCGGTCGCTGCCGGCGTCGTGTCGTTGGCCGGCGTCAGGTCGGAATGGTCGCGGCACGCGGACAGCGCCAACGCCAGTGCAAGGGTCGAGATGGCCATCATCGGGGTACGCACGTGGGTCTCCTCCTGCGGGTTGCGGAAGGCCCACCATCCGGGCGTCCCGGTCAAGCCGGGGTGAACAGCCGTTTGAATCCCGGCGCGACCCCGCGCTCAGGCCATCGGATGGATCTGCGCGAGCACCGACACGTAGTGGCACACGCTGCCGGCGACCACGAACAGGTGCCAGATCGCGTGGGAGTAGCGGAGCGACGGCCGGTGGTAGAAGAACGTGCCCAGCGTGTAACAGACGCCGCCCGCCAGCAGCCAACCGAACGTCCATGCATCCAGCGCCTCCAGCAGGGGTTTGATCGCCACCAGCACCAGCCAGCCCATCGCGATGTAGATGACGGTCGACAGACCCCGGAAGCGCCCCGTGAAGAACAGCTTGAACACCACCCCGGCCAGCGCCAGCGTCCAGATCGCCGCGAACAGTCCCCAGCCCCAGGGCCCACGCAGGCCGATGAGCGTGAACGGCGTATAGGTGCCGGCGATCAATAGGTAGATCGCGCAGTGGTCGAACACCTTCAGCCGGCCCTTGAGCACCGGGTGTTGCACCGCGTGGTACAGCGTCGACGCGAGATACAGCAGCAGCATGCAGAGGCCGAACACGATCGCGCCTGCCAGTTGCCAGCCATCCCCGTTCAACGCCGCCAGCGTGATCAGCACCGCGCCACCGGCCAGAGCCGCCGCCGCGCCGAGGCCATGGGTCAGGGCGTTGGCGAACTCCTCGCGCACGTCCGCCAGTGCGGTGGGTGCGGTCGAGGAAGCGATGTCCGGATCGGCCGGGGACGCAGGTTCGGATGCCATGCCCCGCATCCTAACGTACGGCGCCGAATGGAGCGTGCGCCGGGCTCAGTCCACCGCCACCGCGTGCGCATGCTCGCGGGTGGCCAGGAACGTCACGTCCGGGGCGCGTTCCTGTGCCAGTTGCAGGTTGACGCGGGTCGGGGCGAGGTAGACCAGCTGGCCGGCGGCGTCCTCGGCGAGGTTCATCGCGTTCTTGTCGCGGAACTCTTCCAGCTTCTTCGCGTTGTCGCAGCGGATCCAGCGCGCCGTGGCAACCGACACCTGCTCGAACGTCGCGTCCACGCCGTACTCGTCCTTCAGGCGGTAGGCGACGACGTCGAACTGCAGCACGCCGACCGCACCCAGGATCAGGTCGTTGCTCATCAGCGGCTTGAAGAACTGCGTGGCGCCTTCCTCGCTCAGCTGCGCCAGGCCCTTCTGCAACTGCTTGAGCTTGAGCGGGTCGCGCAGGCGGGCGCGGCGGAACAGCTCGGGCGCGAAGTTGGGGATGCCGGTGAACGAAAGCTTCTCGCCCTCGGTGAAGGTGTCGCCGATGGAGATCGTGCCGTGGTTGTGGATACCGATGACATCGCCCGAATACGCGGTCTCGGCGATCTCGCGGTCCGACGCCATGAAGGTCAGCGCGTTGGCCAGCTTCATGTCCTTGCCGGTGCGGACGTGGAAGGCCTTCATGCCCGCCTCGAACTTGCCCGAGCAGATGCGCATGAACGCCACGCGGTCGCGGTGCTGCGGGTCCATGTTCGCCTGGATCTTGAACACGAAGCCGGTGAGCTTGTTCTCGGTCGCGGCGACCTCGCGCGTGGTGGTCGCGCGCGCGCGCGGCGACGGGGCGTGCTCGACGAAGAAGTCCAGCAGCAACTGCACGCCGAAGTTGTTGACGGCCGATCCGAAGAACACCGGTGTCTGCTCGCCGCGCAGGTAGGCGTCCTTGTCGAACGGGTGGCTCGCGCCCTGCACCAGCTCCAGTTCGTCGCGCAGCTCGGCCAGCGCCTGCTCGCCGATGCGCGCGGCCAGGCCGGGGTCGTCGATGGACGGGAAGATGGTCGAGTCCTGGCGGGTGAAGTTGCGGCCCTGTTCGTACAGGTGCACCTCGCCGGTGATCAGGTGCACGACGCCCTTCAGGCGCTGGCCCATGCCGATCGGCCAGGTGATGGGCGCGCACTGGATGCCCAGCACCGACTCGACCTCGTCCAGCAGTTCGATCGGGTCCTTGCCCTCGCGGTCGAGCTTGTTGATGAAGCTCATGATCGGCGTGTCGCGCAGGCGGCAGACCTCCATCAGCTTGATCGTGCGCTCCTCCACGCCCTTGGCCACGTCGATCACCATCAGCGCGCTGTCCACCGCGGTCAGTACGCGGTAGGTGTCCTCGCCGAAGTCGGCGTGGCCGGGGGTGTCGAGCAGGTTGACGACGCGGCCCTCGTAGGGGAACTGCATGACCGAGGACGTGACCGAGATGCCGCGCTCCTTCTCCAGCGCCATCCAGTCGGACGTCGCGTGGCGCGCGGCCTTGCGGCCCTTGACCGAGCCGGCCATCTGGATCGCGCCACCGAACAGCAGCAGCTTCTCCGTCAGCGTGGTCTTGCCGGCGTCGGGGTGGGAAATGATGGCGAAGGTGCGGCGGCGCAGCGCCTGCTGGGACACGTCGGACATGGCGATGACGCGCGATGGCGCGTCCGGTCGGGCTGGGGAAGCCGCGCAGTATACCGGCGGGTGGGGGAGCGACGACTGCCTGGGCGGGTGTCGCCACGGCGGGGAGGGGCTGCTT
>MIDV01000044.1:8522-18435 GCA_001830245.1 Lysobacterales bacterium RIFOXYA1_FULL_69_10
CCGCTGCGCGCGCGACGGCATCGCCAAGGTGGAAGTGCGATCGCCATCACGCCTCACCCCTTCAGGAAACCCGTGAGCCGGCCGATACCCGTTCAGGTCGGGACCGAGGAGCTGTCGTGTTCATTGTGATCGTGGGTGACAAGGGCGCGCGCGCCGCCGAGTTCGAGCAGGCGCTGGCGGACTTCGGGCTGGACTGGGACGTGCAATGGGTGGCCGATGCCGCTGCCGTAATGGCGCTGCCCGAGGACCGCGGCCCGGATGCCGTGGTCGCCGAGCGCGAGCTGGAGGGCGAATCCGGACCCCAGTTGCTGGCGCAGGTCCGCGCCCGTTATCCGCAGGCCGTGCGCATCCTGCTGCTGGACGAAGGCGATGGGGCCGGCGTCGAGCAGGTGCTCGAGAGCGCCCACCGCCTGTTGCGCAAGCCGATGGACGCGGGTGAGCTGATCGAGGCGGTCGAAAGCGTGATCGAGCTTCGCGAGCTGCTCGACAACGAGTCGCTGAAGGAAGCCATCGGCAAGATCGGCGCATTGCCCCCGCCGCCCCAGCTGTACATTGAACTGACCCAGCTGCTGCGCGATCCCGACACCACCACGGCCGACGTCGCCGAGGTGCTGTCGCAGGACCCGGCGATCGCCGCCAAGGTGCTGCGCCTGTGCAACTCCGCCTACTTCTCGGCGGGGCGCGTGATCACCGACATGCGCACCGCCGTGACCCGCCTGGGCCTGACGACCATCCAGCGCCTGGTGCTGGCCGCGGAGGCGTACAACGGCACCGGACCGGCGAACGGCATCGACCGCGACGCGATGCAGGACCGCGCGCTGCGTACCTCGCGCCTGGCCGCCCGCCTGCTGGGCGGGCCGAGCGCGGAACTGGCCGCGACCGCCGGCCTGCTCGCCGAGGTCGGCATGCTGCTGCCTGACGTGCGCATTCCCGGCCGCGTAGCCGAGGAAGTCGCCGCCGGAGACGGCCAGGGGCCGCATTACGCCGAGGCCGGCGCCTACCTGTTGGGCCTGTGGGGCCTGCCGATGCCGATCGTCGAGGCCGTCGCGAGCCATCACCAGCCGGGCCGCATGCGCATGTCCGGCTTCTGGGTGGCCGGTGCCGTGCACGTTGCGTCGGCCCTGGTCGGGGGTACCGAAGTCGACGAGGCCTACCTGCGCTCGGTCGGCATGCTCGACAAGTTGCCGCAGTGGCGCTCGCTGGCGGAAGAGCAGCTCGCCGAAGCGGCTTAACCATCTTCTGTAGGAGCGGCTTCAGCCGCGATCAAATCTCTCAATCCCTTTGTAGGAGCGACGTAAGTCGCGAACTCGCCACCCCCCCGGAAGTGACGGTCGCGACTTACGCCGCTCCTACAACTAGGGTGCGGATTCCTATCGCGGCTGAAGCCGCTCCTACAAAGTATTCCTGTGCCTAGCGCCCGTCGTCGATCCGCAGCGGCCCGGTCGGGCCGTTCATGCGGAACGGGATCGACTCCAGCCGCATGCCGCGGTTGACCTGCACGGCGAAGTGCAGGTGCGGCCCCGTCGTGAACCCGGTGTTGCCCGACAGGCCGATCTGCTGGCCGGTGCGCACGCGCTGGCCGACGCGCACGTACGCGCCTTCGGGCTGCAGGTGCGCGTACAGCGCCATCGATCCGTCGTCGTGCAGGATCCGTACGAAATTGGCACGGCCGCCGTAGGCCTCGCGGTCCAGCCCGGCGCGCTGGAAATCGGATTCCACCTGCATCACCACGCCCTCGCGCGCGGCCAGCACCGCGGTCCCCTCGTCGGCGGCGAAGTCGACCGCGTAACGGTTCGCCGGGTCGTTGTGGCTGAAACCGCCGCCGTAGCCCTGGTCGATGCGGATGCGGTACTGCTCCAGAGGAAGGCGGTATTCCACGTCACGCGGTCGCGCGGTCGGGTCGCCCGGCACGCTGTCCATGCGCAGCTCGAAGCGGCCGCTGCGCGTGGGGTCGCTCGCGGCCAGTTGCGCGACCACGACGCTGGAGCGTGGGGCGAGCAGGGTGCGCGTCGGCAATGCAGGGCGGCCGGCGATGTTGTCCTGAGCCTGGAACCGCAGTTGCACTTCGATGGGCCCGGGCAGGCGGTTGTCCGCCCATGCCAGGTAGCGGCTGCCCTGGTTCTCCACGCGCAACTGCGCGATGGCGCCGGGCTCGAACTCCACCGGGATCACCGTGACCGATACGGCCTCCGCCATCGGCGGCTGGTCGCCGTACTGGGTGACACCGGCATCGTCGGTCCAGCGGTAGATCTTGGCCGCGTGTGCCGGCACCGCGCAGGCGAGGCCCAGCGCGAAGGCAAGGCAGGCGATCCGGGTCGGGCGCGCGTCCACGGCGTCAGTCCACGCAGCCCTGGTCGAGGCGAAGCGCGTCGACCACGTCGCGCAGGTCGAAGGCCGCGACCGCGCGGTCGGCGTGCACCGCATACAGCGCGCCGCCGGGGAATGCGCGGGTGGGCGCAGCGTGCAGCGCAATGCCGTCCGTGTAGGACACCGTGCCGCCACGGAAGCTGCCCACCGGCGTGAGCGCATCGCGCCGGAACAGGTGGAACTCGGCGAGCGGCATCAGCTGGTCGACCGCCACCCAGTAGCCGCCACCGCTCGGGCAACTCCACAGTGCGATGCCTTCGGCCTCGGCGCCGAAGCTGGTGTCGGGGACGCGGCGCCCGGTGGCGCGGCCATCGAACCGGTACTCGTACAAGGTGGACCGGTGGCGTCGATCCTCATCGGCAATGAGCAGGCGCCCGGCCGCGGCATCCCCTGCAATCGACTCGACCATGCGCAGCGCCGTGTCCGGCTTCTTGCTGCCGAAGCTTCCGGCGTCTCGCGCGAGCAGGCCGCCGGCGCCATCGACGGTCACCCGGTAACGCCGCACGCGTTCGTCGAGCTGGTCCAACGGTGGCACCACGTCGAAGCGCTCGCCCAGCATGAAGCTGTCAGTGACGAACACCTCCAGCTCGCCCGGCGCGCTCTCGTGCAGCCACAGGCCGTAGGGGCTGCGCAGCTCGGCGTGGCCGAACTCGCCGACCGGCTCGAACCCGGGCAGCGACATTACCTGCACGCGCCGGTTGTCGCGCTCCACGACGAATAAAAGGTCGCCGTGTACGGCAATGCCATTGGGGCGGTTGAACCGGCCGGGCTCACGGCCACGCCCGCCGACATCGCGCAGGAAGGCTCCGGTATCGCCATCGAACACCTTCAGCCGGTGCGTCGCCTTGGCGGTGGCGATCACCCACAAGCCGCCGTCCTCGGTGGGCCAGGTCGCCAGTGAGTCGAGTTCCTCGTTCGCGTGCGGATCCGACACGAACGCCTCGGCCACCGCCACGGTCGCAGCCGTTGCGGAGCCAGTCGGGAGGTCGGGACGCGGCGTGGTGCCCGTGCAGGCGACGGCCGCCAGCAGCAGGATGCACAGGGCGGCGAGGCGGGGGCGATTCGAGGTCATGGCAAAAGTGTATTCGCGATGGTGCCGCGCGCATCGGCCGGTCATGAGAAAAAATAATATCGCTTGATGCGGATGAAGCGATTGACAGTAGCAAAAGCCCGTTGCAGACTGCGCCGCATCCATCGAGACCGGCAGAGGGACAGGCCCTTTGAAGCCGGGGCAACCAGCGCAGCGCACAGCCGCGCCAGGTGCCAATTCCTGCGATGGCCCGCGCATGCGTGGGCCATCGGAAGATGGCCGCGATACCGCCGGGCCCCGGGTCCGTGCGTGTGTTGTCGTCCGCTCGGTGGCCCCGTCGCTTCCCGGATGACCGCCATGAGCCTGACCGCCCGCCCGTTTCACTCTGTCCCGACCGGTGCCGTCGCCTGCGACGACGCCCCCACGTCCATCACGACACCCGTCGACGGTGCCGCTGATACGCGAGAGGGCGGCATCGACCTGCTGCTGCGCCTTAAGCACGCCGGCACCCGCATCGTCCACGTGCGCCACGCACGCGTCGGCCCCCCTGACGCGCCGGTGGTGTTCGTCGCCGGCGGGATTTCGGCCGACCGCCACGCGACCGGCTGGTGGGGGTCGCAGGTGGGGCCGGGATGCGCAATCGACACCCGGCACGTGCAGGTGCTGGCCATCGACTGGCTGGGCAGCGATGGGGCGCTGGACGTCCCGCTGGACCCCGCCGACCAGGCCGATGCGATCGCGGCGCTGCTCGATGCACTGGGCATCGACGCGCTGGAGGCCTTCGTCGGCTGCTCGTACGGCGCGCAGGTGGGCCTCCAGTTCGCTGCCCGCCATGGGTCGCGCCTGCGGCAGTTGGTCGCCATCAGCGGCGTGCACCGCGCGCACCCCTATGCCAGCGCGTGGCGCGCGCTGCAGCGCCGCGCGGTGGCGCTGGGCGCGCTGCAGTGCGACGACGCACATGGACTGGCGCTGGCGCGGCAACTGGCGGTGCTGAGCTATCGCACGCCCGAGGAATTCGATGGCCGCTTCGGCGAGGCGGTCGTCACCGACGGTCGCGTCCGCGTGGGCGCCGAGGATTACCTCGACCACTGCGCCGACCGCTACGTGGCACGCACGCCGGTGACCGCGTTCCTGCGGCTGTCGGAGTCGATTGATCTGCAGGCGGTCGACCCCGAGCAGATCACGGTGCCAACGACGGTGGTGGCCGTGGCCGATGACCGGCTGGTGCCGGTGGCGCAGGCCTATGAGCTGGTGGAGCGCCTGCGCGGCGAGACTCGCCTGCATGTGCTGCGCTCACGTTACGGCCATGACGCCTTCCTGAAGGAGCACGCGGCCATCGCGGCATTGCTGGGCGACGTGCTGCACAGCGTGGGCGCCGATGCCGCCTGTCGCGGGGTGGCGGCATGAGCGCGTCGCAGGTCTTCAACGCGGCCACCACGGCGGTCCGCGCCGGCATCGACCGCGACCCGGCCTTCGGCGCGGTCACGCCGCCGCTGGTGCTGTCGTCGAACTTCAGCTTCGAGGGCTTCGACCGAAAGCGCCGCTACGACTACACCCGCAGCGGCAACCCCACGCGCGACCTGCTGGGTGAGGCCCTGGCCGAACTCGAGGGCGGCGTCGGCGGCGTGGTCACATCCACCGGCATGGCCGCGGTCGCGCTGGTGCTGCACGCCCTGCTAAAGCCCGGCGACCGGCTGGTGGTGCCGCATGACGGCTATGGCGGCAGCTGGCGGTTGTTCAATGCGCTGGCGGGGAAGGGCGCATTCGAACTGGTCACGGCCGACCTCACCGATGCGCGCGCGCTGACGGCCGCGCTGGAGTCGCGACCGGCAGCGGTGTGGATCGAGACGCCATCCAACCCGCTGCTGCGCATCACCGACCTGCGCTTCGTGATCGAAGCCGCGCACGCGGCGGGCGCACTTGCGGTCGTCGACAACACCTTCCTGTCGCCGGCATTGCAGCGGCCGATCGAATTCGGTGCCGACGTGGTGGTGCACTCGACCACCAAGTACATCAACGGTCACAGCGATGTGGTCGGCGGTGCCGCCGTCGCACGCGACGCCGCCGTGCACGACACGCTGGCGTGGTGGGCCAATTGCCTGGGCATCACCGGCGCACCGTTCGACAGCTTCCTCACCCTGCGCGGCCTGCGCACCCTGGACGCGCGCCTGCGCGTGCACCAGGCCAATACGCAGGCGCTGGTCGCGTGCATCGACGGCCACGCCGCGGTGCGCGCGCTGCATTACCCGGGTCGTGTCGCGCACCCGGGGCACGCCGTCGCGGTGCGGCAGCAGCGCGGGTTCGGGGCGATGCTGAGCCTCGACCTGGCCGGTGACGAGGCGGCGGTGCGCGCGTTCCTCGACGGACTGCAGTGCTTCACCCTGGCCGAGTCCCTCGGCGGCGTCGAAAGCCTCGTCGCCCATCCCGCCACCATGACCCACGCCGCCATGTCGCCCGACGCCCGCGCCCAAGCCGGCATCGGCGAAGGCCTGCTGCGCCTGTCGGTCGGTATCGAGCACGAGGACGACCTGGTGGCCGACATCACCGCTGCGCTTGAGCGCGCGCACGCGGCCACGCATGTGACGTGCCGGGTTTCGAAATGAGTGCGGCACGTGACCGTCTGGCGACGACGCAGGCCGTGACCCTCAACGAGCCCGCGCGCGTCGCGTTGCTCGGCATCGGAACCGTCGGCACGGCACTTCTCCAACGCTTGCGGTCGTTGCAGGCACGCGGCTTCGCCCGGGAGCTGTCGCTGGTGTACGTCGGTAACTCGACAGTGGCCGCGCTACTTCGCCCCTCTCCCTCCGCGACAGGGGTTGGGGAGAGGGTTCGGCGAAGCGAAACGAACGAACCGCCCCCGCCATCCATCAGCTCCAAAGCCAGATACCTCACAACCGGAAATCACCTTCATCCTCCCTTCGAACCTCTTCTTCCGCACGCGAACGAAGACTGGGCCGTGACGCCCAGCGACCTCAACGTCGTCGCGCGCGCGCTCGTCGCCCCAGGGCTGTCCGTCCCGCGCATCCTCATCGATGCCACCGCCAGCGACGCCGTTGCCGCACGCCACGCCGAGTGGCTGGCGCAGGGCATCCACGTCGTCACGGCCTGCAAGCTGGGGCAGGGCACGGCGCTCCAGCGCTGGCGCGATATCCAGGCCGCCTGCGAAGACGGGCGCGCGCGCTACGGCGACAGCGCCACCGTCGGTGCCGGCCTGCCGCTGCTGCGCACGCTGCGGGCACTGCGCGCAGGGGGCGACCGCATCCACGCCATCGCCGGCGTCCTGTCGGGCTCGCTGGCGTGGCTGTTCAACCACTACGACGGACTGCGCCCGTTCTCCGGCTTCGTGCGCGATGCCCGCGCGGCCGGCTACACCGAGCCGGACCCGCGCGATGACCTGTCGGGCGAGGACGTGCGCCGCAAGCTGCTCATCCTGGCGCGCACGGCCGGGTTCGAACTGGAAGCAGGCGCGGTCTCCGTGCAGTCGCTGGTCCCGTCGGCCCTGGCCGGCCTGCCGGTCGCACACGTCGATGGCGCTTTACCGATGCTGGATGGCCCGTTGCGCGCGCAGTTCGCGGAAGCGTGGAAGCGTGGCGAGCGGTTGCGCTTCGTCGCGCGCCTGCAGGCCGGCCGCGCGCAGGTTGGCCTGGAGTCGTTGCCGGCAGACGACCCGCTGGCCGGCGGTAGCGGCACCGACAACCGCGTCGCGATCTGGTCGGACCGCTACAGGGACCAGCCGCTGGTGATCCAGGGCCCCGGTGCCGGCGCGGAGGTCACCGCCGCGGCCTTGCTGGATGATGTGCTGGCGCTGCTGTGAAAGCCGACGTGGTCGTCGCCTCTGCGCTATCGGCCCGCCGGTGAGCCACCCGCAGCGCCGTCGAGGACCACCGGAGCCCCCACCGCCGGCTGCGCTATCCTTCGGTGGCCGCGGCACATCCCGCGGTGCCACACGCCGGCCCGATCGCGCACGACGCACCGAGTGACCGGACGGGCCCACGGCCGCAGTGACGCGCGCCACGCATTCGACAGGAGGTCGTCCAGTGATCCGCAAGCCCCTTCGCACCCTGACCGCCGCCACCAGTCTGGCGCTGGCGGCCTGCGCCCATTCCTCACCGTTCCTCGACGGGGCCTCGATGACCAACGCTTCCGGCAAGACCGTGATCAATCGCCAGCCGGTCAAGGAGTGGCCGCTGCGGTTCGACAGCCACAAGTTTGGTGTCCGCTGCTACGACACGTTCGAATGCAGCGTGCAGTACGCGCGCTTTGAGCACGGCGACGAGAAGCCGTCGCCACCGTCTTCAACCTATGGCTCCGGCTATCTCGATAACTGGAGCGGAATGCACGGAATGATCCGCAACTTTCCCGAGCCGGCCGTGGTGTCTTGGCGGTCGAAGGACGGTACCGCCCACCGGGCTGAGATCGATATTGGCGCGATCTTCAACAACGAGCAGGTGCGACATAACGTGCCACGTGAAGAGATGGCCGACCTTCCGGATGGCGAATACCGGCATGAGCCATCGATCCTGCTGGAGGTTAACGACCGGACCATTCGGGTGTACATGCGGGCCTTCGTTTCGACCAAAAAACTGCAGATTCCCGGTAACCCTTACAGCAATGCGCGAGACGAGCTAGTTCTCGTTGAAACCTTTACCTACTGACCGCAAGGAGCAGCGTCATGGGCGAGCTCTTCAAGGATGGAGACTCACGTCCGATTGCAGCGGACGATCTGGCAATGGATCGGCGAGCGCGTGATCTACACGCGTTGCAGCAGGTACCGATCTTTCAGAGTAGTCATCGGTCGAACGAGTACGTGTTTCTTGCGTTCCTCGATGGCACCGGACAGGACATCAACGATCCTCGCCAGCGACCCACCAACATAGGCAGTCTGGCGCGGCAGGCCGAGCTGCTAGAGCGTGATCCAGATAACCGCATGGCAAGCCACTACGTCGAGGGCATAGGCACTCAGGCCCGATTTCTGCCACGCATAGTCGACCAGGTTCGACCGTGGACCTGGGACGACAAGATTGCCGAGGCCTACGTTGAGCTATCGAGGCAAACGCGAAGGTGGAGAGAAAGCGATCCTGACGCACAGGTCCGCATCGCCGGAGTGGGCTACAGCCGCGGTGCCGTGCTGTCCGCCGGACTGGCCCGACTGGTCGACGAGTACGGAATCCTGCATCCCGAAGACCTCAACTTCGGCCATGACGCCAACGGCAACCTGACGGTCAGCAGCGACCGCCCACCCCTCGTGCCACCGGGCCAGACCGCGCAGGCCTTGACCCTGCTCGACCCGGTGGCGACCAACATGCCGAGAGGCTACGACGCACGCGTGCCCCCGAGCGTCGTCAGCGCCCTGTCGATCGCGGCGGCGCACGAGCGCCGCACGTCGTTCCCCCACCAGACCATCGTCGAGCCCGGCCTGTCGCAGGACCGCCGCTTCGCGAGCGTGCTGATGCCGGGCGGGCATTCCAACATCGGCGGTGGCTCGGCTGCGGCCGGGCTGGAGTCGATGGCCCACAACCGCATGGTCGACTACCTCAACGGCCTGCGCGACCTGCCGGTGTTCGAATACCGCGACCTGCCCGACGATCCTGCGCAGTACGCCGTCTACCAGGCGCGCGGCGTCACCGCGGTGCCGGGGCTGGATCGCGACGGCCTGCGCGATACCCGCACCGAGCTCGCCAACTGCACGGTCGTCGACCTGTGCCGGGATGCGGAGCCGATGGACACGGTGCTTGCGGGCCGATTCGAGTACCGCCACCTGCCGTCGCAGGCGGCCGGCCCCGTGTTCTCAGGACCGTTGCACACCGTGTCGCGCGCGGCGCCGGCCGGGACGTCCCCTGGTGATCTGACCGAACCGCACGAGGCGCCATCCACGCGCCACCAGCCGGCCGCTGTCACGCCAGACCGTCCCGACCATCCCCACCACGACCTGCTCCAGCAGATCCGCGGACACACCTTCGAGCGAGAGCGCGAAGGCGCCATCCGGTTCGACGACGCTGCGGAACGTGAGCGCTTCTGCCGCTACGCGCTGGCTGCGTGCGTGGACAACCGTCGCGAACTCCAGTCGCTGTACCCGGGAAGGTCCAGTGGCGGCAACGACACCGGCATCGCCCGTGCGGACCACATCGTCATCGGCACCCGACAGCACGCCTTCGTCATCCAGGGTGACCTGCATGACCCGGCGGCGCGCCGCATCGCCTTCACCACCGACGAAGCCCGGCAGGCGCCGGTCGAGCAATCCGACCGCGTACTGGCTGTCGCAAGCAGCGAGGCGGCGCGGCATACGGTGCCGGGCCGTCAACGCGAGCAGCTCCAGCCGACTGACGCGCCAACCCGCCTACCGCTCCAGTAGCGGCAAGCGGGTCGACGGGGCGCAGGATGTATCGCGGCTTCGCAGGCAAACGGCGGCGCCGCTGCACCGCTGCCCGGGAAGGCGCAGGGCTGCCCCGACTTCAGATCAATCCATCCCGCCACGGCCCGGTAATCGCCAACGTCAGCCCCGGGTCCTGCAGGTTG